>JAGBTR010000154.1 GCA_017631215.1 Clostridia bacterium
CAGCTCGATGGCGCTGTTGGCACTGCCGCAGGCGGGGAAAACGGTCTCAAAGCGGCGCAAAGACTCGTCCAGATAGACCTCGACGCCGTCGGGGAGGGCAAACGGGCAGACGCCGCCTACCGCGTGACCCGTCATCTCGAGCGCCTGCTCGTGGGTCAGCATCTTGGCCTTGAAGCCGAAGCGGGATTTGAATTTGGCGTTGTCGATCTTGGTGTCGCCCGCCGTCACGACGAGCAGACAGCCCTCGCCGCTGGCGAGCGAGATGGTCTTTGCGATGCGCGCGCCCTCGACACCAAGCGCCGCGGCGGCCAGCTCGACCGTTGCGCTGGACTCACCCAGCTCGCGGACGCGATCCTCCAGCCCCAGCGGGCGGAGGTATTCTCTGACTTTTTCGATAGACATATCGGGGTGCTCCTTACTTGATCTTCTGTTGCTTGCACCAGATCTTCATAACGAGCTTGTGGGGCAGCAGCTTGACGCCGAACACCTGAAGACGGGCGGCGGTGCCGTGGATGGAGACGTCCTTGCCGCGCTTCATATCGCGCAGTGCCTGCTTGACGACGTTCTTGGCCTCGTACATATTGCTGTAGTAGGAGATGGTGTCATCCTTCTTGGCGCGGTCGAAGAACTCGGTCTTGACCCAGAAGGGGCAGACGGCCATCACGCGGATGCCGCGCGACTTCCATTCGACGTTCAGCGCGCGAGAGAAGGACAGCACGAACGCCTTGGTCGCGCCGTAGACGTTGATGCAGGGAACGGGCTGGAAGGACGACAGCGAGCCCATCTGATAGACGCGGCTGCCCTCCTTAAGATAAGGCATCGAAACGTAGGTCATACCCATCAGCGCGCGGGCGTTGAGCTCGACCATACCGTACAGCGTGTCCAGCTCGGTCGAGGCGAACGAGGTGAACTGACCAAAGCCCGAGGCGTTGACCAGCACCGCGATCTCGGGGTTCTCGTCCTTGAGCATCTGCTCGTAGGCGGCGATGCTCTCCTTTTCGGTCAGGTCGAGCGCGATGGCGCGCACCTTGGCGCGAACGAGGGGCTGAAGCTCCTCGAGTCTCTCCTTGCGGCGTGCGATGAGCCACAGCTCGTCGAACTGCTCGGCGGCATCCAACTGGGTGACAAACTCGCGTCCCATACCCGAGGACGCGCCGGTAATGACAGCGATTTTCATAGATAGATACCTCTTTTACAAAAAATCAATATTTGGCGGTGGGATCGGACGCCCGACGGGCGCGAAGTGCACAGAAGAGCGTTGTGAGCGCGGCGAGCAGCAGCTCAAGACCGAGCTCAATGCCGACGGCAAACCACATAAGCACGTAAGCAAGGCCGACGAACATCGAGGCGTGCGGGTCGAGAATGGCGAGTGCCGATTCGGAGGTGATGATCGCCAGCTCGGCAAAGAGCAGTACGGCGGCGGGCAGGATATAGGTCGAGGCAAAGCGCAAGCCCTGTCCGAGCTTGTCCGTGTGCGAGCGCGCGGTGCGGTCAAGGCAGAAAAAGACGACCAAACGTGCAACGAGCAACGCGATCGCGACCCAAAGACCGAAGCCGAGCTGCAGGAGCGCGGAGCCCCAGACCGCCAGCCAGACGGCGAGGTGGGAGGAAATGCCGACCAAAAGCCCGAGCAGAGCGGGGCGGCGTTCAAGCATAGCACAAGCCTCCTCTCGGTGGGATCAATCGAAGCGGAAGAAGCCGCGAAGACCGGACACCCACTCGGGGCGCGTCTCGCCCACGATGAGCGGTGCAAGATAGCGGCAGCACTCGTCGGTGACGTTGTTGCCCTCGGCGTTGATATATCCCTCGGGGACGTGGCGCACCTGGTTGGCGATCTCTGCCACGGGCGCGTGCGAGATGATGGCAACGTAGGGCTCGGTGGAGCGACGGCGAATGGTCATCATAATGTCGCTCTTGCCGGCCGCGGCCGCAGTGACCGCCGCCTCACCGACGTGAAGCGACTCGTCGATGTCGACTGCCGAGAGCAGGTGACCCGCGCAACGCTGGGGAAGGTTGAGCTCGACCGAGCGAACCTTACAGCCGATGGCGTCCTTGACGGCAAACTCGAGCGCCTTGCCCGCGCCTGCCAGTGCGCTGTGACCGAATACGTCGGTTGCCTGACCGCCGCTCTGGACGGAAGCACCGACGGGCGTGCCGTCCTCAAAGCGGATGCCCTCGGAAACGGCGATGACCACACCGGGGTGCCTCGTCAGCGCGGCGCGCACGTCCTTCATAAAGGCATCCATCGAGAAGGGGCGCTCGGGCAGATAGACCAGATCGGGGGCAAGACCGCCCGTCACGCGACCGATAGCCGAGGCGGCGGTAAGCCAGCCCGCGTCGCGTCCCATGATCTCGACGATGGTGACGGCGGGAATGGTGTAGACCGAGCAGTCGAGAATGATCTCCTGCAGTGTCGTGGCAACGTACTTGGCGGCCGAGCCGAAGCCGGGCGTGTGGTCGGTGCCCTCGAGATCGTTGTCAATGGTCTTCGGTACGCCGATGACCACCATCGGATAGCCGACGCGCTGGGTGTAGGCCGACAGCTTGGCGACCGTATCCATCGAGTCGTTGCCGCCGATGTAGAAGAAGGTGTGAATGTCGCGCGAGCGGAACAGCTCGATCAGCCGTGCGTAGGTCTCCTCGCCTGCGGCGTCGTCAAGCGACGGCAGCTTCTTGCGGCACGAGCCGAGCGATGCGGCGGGGGTGTGCGTCAGCGCACGCAGTGCCGACTCGTCGGGCGTTTTGCCGTCGTCGAGCGTAAAGCGTGCGGTGAGGTCGATCATACGACCCTCCAAAAAGCCCTGAATACCGTTGCGCATACCGAACAAACGGTGCGAGGGTGCGTGTGCGAGCATACCGCGGATGACACCGCAAAGCGTCGCGTTGATGGCGGCGGTAGGACCGCCCGATTGACCGACGATGGCATTTCCCATCAGTTCCATAAAGGCCTCCGTTCTGCCGCTTTTTGCGGCGTAGCTTACAAATTATAAATATACAGATTAATTATACCATAAAGCCGCGACGATGTCAAGGGAAGGATGCAGGAAAAGAACACGACTTTTGTAGTGTTACAATAGATGTGAGACTGAAAGTAAAAAAAGGATAGAAAAAGTGATTGAGTTCTGTTAAAATAGAATTACCCCTAACTCATCCCAACAGAA
>JAGBTR010000155.1 GCA_017631215.1 Clostridia bacterium
CTTGACTGCCTCAGCCAAAGCCTCCTGGCCCTTGTGGTTCTTGAAGTTCACGGTGTGATCGGCGCCCATGAGCTTGGCAAATTCCAATCTCTTGTCCTCGCCATCCACGGCTACGATGTTCTCGATGCCCATCGTACGAAGAACGGCGATGCAGATAAGGCCGATCGGGCCGCATCCCTGTACCACGACGCGGGAGTTGAAGCGAAGGATGCCCGTGGTCTTGGCACGCTCAACGGCGTGAATCAAAACGGCACAGGGCTCGATTAAGATTCTGCTGTCCAGATCCAGATCACTTACGTTGAAGATCGTCGATCCGCCGCGTACGAGAATGTAGTCGGCAAACCAACCGTTGAGGTGCTTGTCGTCGTCGGGCAGAAGGCCGTAGACGTCAGCGCCTCCCACGTTCTGCTTGTTCAGGTCGAACATGGTGATGTCGGGGTTATCCTTGAAGATCATGCAGGTAACAACCTTGTCGCCAACGCCAAGGGGCTTGCCTGCGCTGTCCTTCTTGACGTTCTTACCAACCTTGACAACCTCACCCGTTCCCTCGTGACCGAGGACAACAGGGATCAGCGAGAAGGGGTCGCGCTTAAATTCGTGCGCGTCTGTGCCGCATACGCCACAGCCCTCGACCTTAACAAGAACGTCGTCGTCCCCAATCTCGGGGATCGGATATTCTTGAATGTCGAAATGCTCGGCCTTGGTCAGCATGGCCACGCGGCTCGTGGCGGGGATAGCGGCATCGCTCTTGCGAGCGGGAGCGCTCTCACCCATGCTTTGCAGCACCTGTCTGACAATTTTTTCGATATCGTTGGAATTCATATTGCGGTTTCCTTTCGTAGTCTGCAATTCAGTTGAGTTTTTCAAAGTACGTGCGGCCGAATGCCGAGAGTGTCGCATCCTGCTCCTCAGAGCCACCGCTGACGCCAAGTCCGCCGATGATGCGTCCTCCCTCCCCATACAAGGGGTCGCCGCCGCCAAAAATCACGATGCGTCCGCCGTTGGTGAACTGAATGCCGTACAGAGAAGCACCGGGCTGAGCCAGGGGCTTCAGTTCCATGGTGGACATTTTGAGTGCCACCACCGTAAAGGCCTTGTTCACCGCTACGTCATAGCTTGCGATGTATGCGTCATCCATGCACTTGACGAGCTTGGGGTTCCCCGCCCCATCCGAGATACAAACGACGGCCTTGACTCCCATTCGCTTCGCCTCTGCCATTACGGCGTCGGCAATCCTTTCGGCTAAGCTCAGTGTCATTTCGTTCTTTTGCATCTGATGGGCGAGCACCGTCCGACGGACGATGTCCCGCATCTCATTTTCGTTCATTTTCTTACTTGCCGAGCTGCTCCATAACGAGCTTGGTGATCATAGCAACCGTGTCAGCGTCAGCCGAGCCATGCGAGCAAGAACCGCCGCAGCCGTGGCAGCTGGGCTTGCCTGCCTGTGCGTTGGGGCAAACGTTTGCGGGGTGCTTACCCTTCAGACCGAACTCGCGGCGAATCTCGTACAATCTCTGAACCTGTGCGTCAGACAGCTTCTTGGGGCCACCGAGCATCTTGGATTGATACAGCAGCTGTGCGTAGAACTCAAGCGACTCCATCTTGTGGTATGCGTTGAGCAGAGAATCCGAGAAGGAAAGTGCGCCGTGGTTGGCAAGCAGAACGGCATCGTAGTACTGCAGGTACTTGGAAACCGCATCCGGGATCTCCTCGGTAGAGGGCGTGCCGTACTCCGCGATCGGAACACAACCAAGAGCGATAACAGCCTCGGGCATGATCGGCTCGGTCAGCGGAATGCCTGCGATTGCGAAGGAGGTTGCGTACAGGGGGTGTGCGTGAACGACGGACTGAACGTCGGGACGCTCCTTGTAGACTCTCATGTGCATCTTGATCTCGGAGGAAGGACGGAAGCCTGCGTTTGCCTGGATAACCTTACCGTTGGCGTCAACCTTGCAGATGTACTCGGGGGTCATAAAACCCTTGGATACGCCCGTGGGGGTGCAGAGGAACTCGTTGTCGTTGAGCTTAACGGAGATGTTACCGTCGTTGGAGGCAACCATGCCCTTGTTGTAAATGCGCTTACCGATGTCGCAAATTTGTTTTTTGATTTCGTACTCGTTTACCATGTTTTTGTTCTCCTTTTTGATTATGAAAATATTTTTTAATTTCTTTTTATTTCAGCTCTGCTCGTCGCAGATAAGCTTTTAGAGGTTCAATTCCCTCACCCGTGTGGGAGTTGACGGGAAAGATTTTTTTGCATCCCGAGAGGCGAAGCCATCGCTCGGCTCGCTCGGGGGAGGCCTTGTCGATTTTGGTCACCACACCGATGACGTCGCGGTTGACCATGCAGGTAATGTTTGGCGGGAAGAGCGAGTAGTCCTCGTCTGCCGCGATGAGCAATGCCACCACGTCCGCCTCGTATGCGTATATGGCAAGGGCTGCGCCAAGACCGTGCACCTCGGCGTATTCACCGGGGGAATCGATCAGCCAGTCGCCGTATTGCATATACTGGGTTTTATGATAATGAATTTCCTCTCCCTTTAAGGCTTGGCTGAGCGTCGTCTTGCCCGTGCCGTGCCGTCCGACGAGAAGGGTTTTTTTCATCATCAGGTTTTCGTGATCTTGCATACCGTAAATCCTAAGGTTTCCTCGGCGTATTGCGTCACCGCACGCAAGGAAGAATCGACCTCGGAGTATGTACCGGTCAGAATCACCGTGCCGCTGAAGCGGTCGACAAATCCTAAGGCTGCGCCCGAGGACTTGATGGCAATATCTCCTGCGATGATGGCTGTTTCTGCGGGGGTCAAGGTCAGAATTCCGATGGCCGATCGGCTGTATTCAACCGCGGGGTCAAGACCCAGCTTTTGGTAGAGGATCGCATCGGGATTGGCGATGATGTGGCAGAGGGTGATCTGCTTACCGGGCACCAATTCCTGTATGATCCGTTGCTTTTCTGTTTGCTCCATTGGGGTTCCTCCTTTCCTCTCATCCGCCGATCTGTCCGCGAAGTCCACGTGCGTTGACCTCGTCGAGCAGCATCTGCATGTGCTCCCTTGTGGGGGGCTGGATGTTTGCCATTTCGTAAGGACGTCCGAGTCCTGCGTATTTGTCCGATCCGATGCGGTGGTAGGGGAGCAGGTGCATCTCCTTGACCGTGCCAAGCGACGCGGCGAAA
>JAGBTR010000004.1 GCA_017631215.1 Clostridia bacterium
GCGTAACAAGACCGGGAATGGCAAGCTCGTTCTCAAGTCCCTCGTTGAAGACGTAGCCCTCGGCGATCCAAGCGCCCAGCCACGACTGCGAGATCTGGAACACCAGAAACATCACGACGGCAAAGATGGGAAGACCAAACCACTTGTTGGTCAACACCGTGTCTATCTTATCTTGGAAGTTTTTGTCCTTGGTCAGCACCTTGCGCGTCTCGACCGCCTCGACGATGCCGTTGACGAAGGCGAAGCGTTCACGGTCTGCCTGCTCAACCGCACTTTTGTTGGACAGGTCAATATCACGTTGCGTATAGGGCGCGCGCTGGCTCTTGCCCAACACGCCAACCGTTGCCGCGATCAGCTCCTTAAGACCGCTCCCCTTGATCGAGGTCGTCTCGACGACGGGACAGCCCAGCCTTTGCGACAGCGCGACGGCGTCGATCTTGTTATCCTTCCTCTTGTTGACATCCATCTTATTGAGCGCGACGACGACGGGAATGCCCAGCTCGAGCAGCTGCGTCGTGAAGAACAGCGAGCGGCTCAGATTGGTCGCATCCACGATGTTGATGATGGCATCGGGTCTCTCGTTTTTAACGTAGGCACTGGTGATGCTCTCCTCGGAGGTGAAGGGCGACATCGAATAGGCGCCCGGCAGGTCGACGGCGATCAGCTCGCCCACGCCCACGCAAAGGCGCTTTTTGACGGCGTGCTCCTTGCGCTCCACGGTAACGCCCGCCCAGTTGCCGACCTTCTCGTTACTGCCTGTCAGGGCATTGTACATCGTGGTCTTGCCGCTGTTCGGATTTCCCGTCAGTGCGATTCTCATAGTTTGGGTCTCCTTTGTGATGTTGGAATTATATGTACAGATTCTTATCGGCTTTCAAAGTTAGCCATCGCTAACCTTTGCGCAAAAAAAATAATCCTCGGATTATTTTTTGGGGTTTTCGGAGTCCGACGCAGTCAGACGATGATCGCCTCTGCCAGATCCTTGTCGATGCTATAGCGACCGTCCTTGATGGAGACGACGCAGCTGCTCTTGAGGTGTGAGACGACCGTGATAGGCTCGCCGCTGTAGCAGCCGAGCGAAAACAGAAACGCGTCCAGCTCCTCATCATCCGTCTCGATGCGCTTAATGATATATTCCGTTCCCTCTTGTGCTTCACGCAAATTCATAAGGCACCTCTCTGCAATTGATGGGTTAGCGTATGCTAACCTTGAACATTATATTCCTTTTCCCTCCACTTGTCAAGAGAAAGTTGACGATTTTTGCAATTTTGTGAAAAAGTGCATATCAAAGATACGAAAAATGGCGTTTTTGTGCACCGTGACATAGGCACTTCCATAAAGGGAGCCCTGTAAGGTGCAGCCTACAGGGCTCAGAGGATGGGCACCGCTTCGTCCGTTCCCATGGCATGATGTGCGGACGTATGGCACCGTCAGGAGGTTTCGATCGCACCGAAATCATACGGTGCTTCCATCAAGGCCCCGAAAGTTAGCATCCGCTAACCATCGCCTTGAATTTTTGAGTTAGCATCGGCTAACTCCTGAAGATATTATACGGCATCCGACCGCATTTGTCAATAGGTTTATGAAATTTTTTCAAAAAAATCGCACGCCCGACAAGAAAGATGCCGAGCGTGCGGTCGATATTGACAAAATATTATTTGAAGCTCTTGGTACTGAGCACCGTCGTGCTCAGCACATAGAGGACGTCCATTCCCTCCACCGAGCCGATCATACGCGTGATGAGGTCGGGGTGGACGTAGCGGATATCCACCACGTAGATGCTTGCGTAGCCCTCTGCCATCAGCGGCACAAGGCTTGCGCCGTAGGAGTCACGGAAGACGACCAGCTTTTTGTCCGTCGTGGCGTTGGGATTGTCGATGCGCAGCAGTGCGCGCGTGCCCGACAGGAAAAAGTCATAGGGTGTCTTGCTCGTATACAGCTCGTGGTTGTAAAGACCGTAGGTCTTACCGTTCTCGTAATCGTAAACGGTGCAATCCTCTAGCACCTTGTTGGTCAGATAGATCATTTGCTCTGCCGAGGGGTAGAGAGCGCTCTGGTCGTAGTAACCGCCGCGGAAATCCTCCAACACGTTCTCGGTATACTCGCCCGAGAGACGGTCACCAAAGCCCATCGCCTCGCCAAGCGTTGCCAGCACGTCATCCAGCTTGCTCTGATCCCAGTGCCAATCGGTCTTGTAGTAGTCCTCCAGCTCGAGCGAGTCGAACAGATCGACGTACTCCATCCCGTCAAGCTTTTGCTTCATCTGCTCGACCAGCCCCGCATAATCGGGCATCGGGTAGCCGTAGTCCACGCCAAGATAGTAGTTCTTGTCAGGGACGAGAGCCAGATAATGCTTGCCGCCGTTACCCGCCAGATACTTGTCGTAGGCGTACTCGAGGCGACCGATCTGATAGTCGAGGATCTCCTGATTGTAGTCGGGCTTGATCTCGGCGATCGAGCCGTCCTCAACGGCATAGCCGTTGTTCTCCTTAAGGTTGAGAACGTTCAAAGCGAACTTTGCCTTGAGTGTGCGGAAGAATTCACGCATCGGGAACTGCTCGACCGTGTACTTGTCAAACGCGTTGATGGTCGTCTTATCTACGATGCTCTCCCAGGTGATGTTCTCGGGGAACTGTGCCAAGGGGCGCTTTTCCACGTCCGAATACTCCACGGGGTTGGCGGCGCGTACGGCGCACAGCACGACGAAGAGTGCAATGATGCCGACGAAGACGAACGTTGTTACGATATTTTTGATCTTATTACTCATATCGATGCTCCTTTCCCCGCGATCAGAAGCGGAAGTACAGGAAGGCGCTGAACGAGCCGTCCACGAAATATGCGGTCACAAGCAGCAGCACGGCCACCACGAAGAGCGGCTCGAGCACGTTGACGATCGCACAGCCGATCTTGTTCTCCTTGATCTTGAGCACTGCCATCTTGACAAGCGGCGTTGCGCCGATCAGGGCGCAGAGGAACACAACGGCATAGCCCGAGAGGTAATAGCCCGTCTCGCCCGTCCACAGGGGAAGGTTACCCGCACCGAACATCGCACCGACGTCCGCGATCGCGCCCGACATACCGTTGGCGTTGAAGACGACGAAGCTGACGAGGATGACCACCGCGACGTAGATATGCGAGAACACGCGCGGGATCTTGGAGAAGAGCTTATTCAGGAAGAACTTCTCCATCAGCAGGAATGCGGCAAAGTACAGACCCCAGACGATGAACGTCCAGTCTGCGCCGTGCCAGAAGCCCGTCAGGAACCACACGGTCAGCGTGTTGAAGAACCAGCGACCCAGCGGCACGCGGTTACCGCCCATCGGAATATAGACGTAGTCGCGGAACCACGTTCCCAGCGACATATGCCATCTTCTCCAGAACTCTGCGATGCTCTTGGAGATGAAGGGATAGTTGAAGTTTTCAAGGAAGCGGAAGCCGAACATACGACCCATACCGATCGCCATATCGCTGTATCCCGAGAAATCGAAGTACAGCTGAAGCGAGATCGCCACGGCGTAGACCCAGTAGAACACGACCGACTTCTCGTCCGAGGCGAGGAACGACTTGGCAAGGTTGCCCAGCGTGTCCGCGATCAGCACCTTCTTGCCAAGACCGATGATGAATCTGGTCGCACCCGTGCCGAAGTTCTCAAACGAGTGCGTGCGCTCTGCCAGATCCTCCTCAACCGTCGTATAACGGACGATGGGGCCGGCGATGAGCTGGGGGAACAGCGCAACGTAGGTTGCAAGGTTCAGAATATTCTTCTGCACCTTGGCATCGCCGCGATACACGTCGATGGTGTAGCTGAGCGTCTGGAAGGTGTAGAAGCTGATACCGATAGGAAGGGCAAGGCCCAGCAGCTTGATATCTCCGCGGGTGAGCGCGTTGATATTGGAAATGAAGAAATCGGAATACTTAAAGAAGCCAAGCACACCGATGCTGGTGATGACCGAGGACCAAAGGAAGACCTTCGCCCACACCGTACCGCGGAAGCGGTCGATGAGCAAGCCGTGGATATAGCTGGAGAGAATGGTCGCCAGCATCAGCAGCGTGTAGACAGGCTCACCGTAGAAATAGAAGGACAGGCTCGCCAGAAGCAGTACGAGGTTCTTGACCTTAAACGGTACGATGAAATAGATCAACAGAACCGCCGCCAGGAAATAATACAAAAACGGGATACTTGAGAAAAGCAAAACTGGCTCCTCCTTATTTGTCAGAATTCAACGGATGATTCCAATAAAGGCGGGCAAAGTCGCAAGGACTCGCCCGCCTACAAATCGATAGATTCCTTCAGGATCAGCCCTCAAAGGAAGCCGGGCACATCAGGAAGAACACGGTATTGCCGTATGCACCTGCGGCAACCTGATCTGCCTCAACGCAGACGTTCCAAGCAGGGTTGCAGTTCGCCTTCAGATCCTCCAGGTAGTTGACAACGTCCGTACCCTCCTCGAGCTGGAACACATAGCCGACGAAGGGAATGGAGCCCATCATAGGACCAAACATAGCGCCCGAGGTGAAGCCGGTCACCTCGTAGTTATCAAAGCCGCTCAGCAGACCGGGCTGAACCTCCATAGCACCGCCCATAAAGGGGATGATCTCGTGGCAGATGATGGTGTTTGCCAGCTCGGGCATCGAGATTTCGGGGTTAGCATCCAGCGTGTCACCGAAAACGGAGAACAGGATGTCAGCGGGGGTGTTTGCCTCGACCTCGGGGAAGATCAGGTCGAATTCCTCTTCGCCGCCCATATCCTCACCAGCATCGCCGTTGCCCAGATCCTTGGGGCACATCAGGAAGAACACGGTATTGCCGGCGGTACCGATAACCGTCTGGTCAGCGGTCACGCAGACGTTCCAAGCGGGATTAGCGTTTGCGGCCAGACCGTCAACGAAGGTCTTGACGTCAGCGCCGTCAGCCAGCTTGAAGATGTAGCCAACGAAGGGGATGGAGCCGATCATAGGAGCGAACATTGCGCCGCTCTCATAGCCCTCGATCTTGTACTCGCCGAAGCCGTTGAAGTACTCCTGACCAACCTCAAGGGGCATTGCGCCACCCATAAACTGGATCGCGGGGTTGCTCATCAGCGTGTTTGCCATCTCCTCTGCGGAGATCTCGGAATTTGCCTGGATGGTCTCGCAGAAAGCGTTCCACAGAGCAGCACCCATCGTGTTCTCCTCAACGGAGGGGATGATGTCACCCGCAGGCTCCTCGCCAGCAGGCTCGTCGCCGTTGTTGCCCTCGTTATCGGTGTTGGGCTCTTCGGGCGTGGTGTCGCTGTCGTTGTTGCTGTTGCCGCAAGCGACAACGCTCAGCAGCAGCAGTGCTGCCAGCAGGATAGCAAGAATCTTCTTCATTGTGTTTTCTCTCTTTCTATGTTTTTTGCGCCGCTCGGGCGCGGTTTTTCAGGTCATCTTCATGACCCTTACACTCATAATACGGACAAGACCTCAAAAGGTGACCGAACTCGAAAAAATTTTTGCAAAAATTTTTTCGAGTTCACGAAGAATGCGCTAGAGCGCATTCTTCCCCGCCGGCGTTTGTTGGGGGAAAAGTCCTACGAGCTCACGAAGAATGCGCCAAAGTGCATTCTTCC
>JAGBTR010000156.1 GCA_017631215.1 Clostridia bacterium
ATCTGTGACGGTCTCCCAGCCACGCCCGCGGTGTCCTGCGGCCGCGCCACGGGGAACGGTCAGCACGCTGTTGAGTAGCAGAACGCCTTGTTTTGCCCAGTGCGAAAGGTCGCCGGAGGTCGGCATTTGCGTCTCGGCAAGCCCCAGATCGGCACACAGCTCCTTGTAGATGTTGCGGAGCGAGGGCGGCAGCTTGATACCGTTGGGAACGGAAAAGCTGAGCCCATGGGCTTGTCCTGGCTCATGGTACGGGTCTTGTCCAAGGATCACCACGCGCACACGGTTGAACGGCACCTCGTGAAATGCACGAAACAGATGCTCGGGTGGCGGATAGACCTCGCCCTCGCGGTAAGCGGATTGGATGGATTCCAAAAGCTGACCGACCGCGGGGGAAGGGGCGGCATTTTTTTTGCTGTCCCAGATGTAGCGATCAAAAAAATCCTCCCAGCCGAACGGCGCGCAAAAGCATTCGCCACTTGGCAATATAGAAATGTCGCAAGCAGATTCATTCATCGGTGATACCTCGCATTCGTCACTTGGGGCGCGGAAGACTCCCATTTTCTCAAAATTCGTGCAGAACGTCCTTGGAGGGGAGCCATATTGAAATATACGCAAAATTATACAAAATGCAAATTTTGTATAATAAAGGGAACAGAAATCGACAATTTGATGGGATTTGGGCGATGATCCGATGCTACGACCGATCATTCGCAGATACGCGGTCGTTTGTCAGCAACGATGCATCATTGTGATCATTCAACGTGTGCGGCACATTGTGTGCAACGCGCGTTTGCGTTGTTGCATTCGGTTAATTGTACAGATCCGCTATTCGTGGATCGCCCGCGCAAAGATGCTCTTTCTTGTGGTCTGGCAGCCGCTGGCGCGATTCCGTGTGATGGGATTGTAGGTTTGCAATGGCGCTACGGGCTGTCAGACGGCGCTGTATCAATCATCCGCTTCAACGATGCTACCGATGAGCCATCTTGGGCGGCGGCTTGCGGTCGATGGTTAAGGCTGTCTCGCGGCGGTCGATAAAGCGCGTGCAATGGGACGATGGAATTGCTACAATAGCGTTCTCTGTCACTGTGGCAAATACGGCGTTGGAACCAAATGTTAAAAATTTAACAAATGCCTATATTTACCAATTTGTCTCGACCTCAATGCCAAGCGCACGCAAGCAATCAAGGAATTCGGGAAAGCTTTTTTGCACCGCGGCGGCTTCGCGTATGGTTGTCTTTTGACCGACGACGCTACCAAGAATAGCGAGCGCCATCACGATGCGATGATCGTTGTGCCCCGACAGCACTTCCCTTGCCTCGGAGAGGCTGTTTTTTGGCGCAGAAACATACACCCATCCGGTGGCAAGCGCAGACGGATCGGCTTGATCCAGCGCGTTTTGGAGCCTTTGGTGCATCTCACAAGACGCGTTTTCGTCCGAAATTACGATATCAGCGCCGAATTTGCGAAGCTCGGTCGCCATTGCGGTGACGCGGTCGCTTTCCTTGAGGCGCAGACGCGCGGTATGCGTGAACAGCGTACCTTTTTTGGTAGCGGCGACGGCAAACAGTATGGGACCAAGATCGGGACAATCTGCCAAGGATATGATAGGCATATTCATCTCATCGGCACGAATAATGCGATCCAAAAGCTGCGGACAGATGCTATCTCCCTGCAAAATATTGCTGCAAGGGTCGTCATTTAGAATCGCAACGTTGCCGCCGAGTGCGTTTAATCCGTGAAAAAATGCCGCACCCGAGGCGTCACCGTCAACGGTGGCATCACAAGCGGTATAGCACTGTCCACCGCCGACAGCAATAGTTTTTTCGTCCTGCCAGCGCGCCGAAATGCCAAAACGAGCCATAACAGCGAGTGTCATATCTATATAGGAACGGCTTTCGGGGGCTTGGCTGAGTGCTATGATACTGTTCTTGCTGAGCAACGGCAGGACAAGCAACAGCCCCGTCACAAATTGGCTGCTGGTCTTACCCTCCAACGAAAAGACACCGCCATTGAGCCCGACACCCTTGCCAATATTGAGGACATTGGTACCCTGCTGCCATTTTCGGGATGCGAGCAAAACGTGATAATCACCGAGTGGTCGCTCAAGCAAGCGCGTGCTTCCCTTCAACTCGTGCGCCGCGTCTGACAACAGACACAGCGGGATCATAAACCGAAGCGTGCTACCGCTTTCACGGCAATTCAAGGTCTCGCTGTCAGCAAAGCAACCGCCACGTCCTTGTACTGTCACCGTGCGCGTATTTCCTTGCTCGTCGCGCCTTTCTTTCAGCTGCACGCCCAGTGCGCGCAAGCAATCCATTGTTGCATCAATATCGTCATTATATGGCACGCCCGAGATGTGACTGGTACCGTCCTTTACCAGGGCGGCACAGATGAGCATACGGTGGGCAATGCTTTTAGAGGTCGGAACGCATACGCTTCCGTGTGCGTGACCGCCCTTGATGATCGCCACGGTATCCTGAACGTTCATATCAGCTCTCCTGCGCTGCGCGAAGATGCGCGATCAAAAGATCCAATGCCTCAAGATAACCGTTTGTGCCGTGTCCTGCGATCGTTGCGATACAAGCGGTACGAATATAGCTGACACGCCGAAAATCCTCGCGCGTGTCGGGATCGGAGATGTGGACCTCGACGGTCGGCATCCTGGTGGCCTTGACCGCATCTAAAAGCGCAATGCTGGTGTGCGTGTATGCCCCCGGATTGAAGACAATGCCATCCCAACCCTCAAAAAAGGCACGATGGATCTCATCGACCAACGTTCCCTCGTGGTTGGATTGTACAAACGTGACCTCAACGCCAAGCGCGTCTGCATGTGCCTTGATTTTTTGCGTCAACGTCTCGTACGTTTCTTTTCCGTAAATATCGGGCTCACGAATACCCAAAAGATTGAGATTCGGGCCGTTCATTACTACAATTTTCATAAATGAATCGTCTCTTTTCGATAAAATTCAGATGCTGCTGAGCACACGGTCAGCCGTCGTTTCGGGCGTTTCACCGTCTTGGATCGACAAATGCAGATCGGCTACCGCGCAGTAGATCGGATATCGCTCCTCATAACGGCGGCGAAGTGCCTCGCGATCGCTCGACAGCGGTCGGTCATATGTCGTTTCCAGCGAGTCGAGTGAGCGATCCAAAAAGACCAATTTGCCGTTTCTCTTGAGTCGACGAACGTTGTCGTCTCGCAGGATCGCACCGCCCCCCGTCGCAATGATCACACCGCTCTGCGGCGCGATGACGTCGCAAATGACCTGCGCCTCGATCTCGCGGAAGGCACTCTCGCCCCTTGCTCGAATGATCTCAGCAGGCGTTGCGCGCGCAAGCCGCGTGATCTCCTCGTCGGTATCAATGAGCGGCATTTGCAAGCGCTCGGCAAGCAATCGACCAACAGTCGTTTTTCCGCTGGCAGGCATACCAACAAGGACAATGCTTTGCTTTTGTGCTTCAATCGCCGCAGTCACAGTGCGAACGATATCCGTGGGGATTTCCCTCTCCAAAAAGCGTTCGGTTGCCGCAACCGCTTGCGCGACCAGCATCGGAAGTCCTCCCGTTGCCGGAATGCCAAGACGAAGTGCTTCCGAAACAAGTTCGGTGCGAAGCGGGTGGTAAATGGCATCCAACACACCGCAAAGCGAAGAAAAATCACGCAACGAAATGCCCTCGGGCAACGGACTTTCCTCATCGTTGGGATACATTCCCACGGGGGTGGTGTTAATAATGATCTCGGCATCAAAATGATCGGACAGCTTGTCATAGGTCAGGCTTCCCTCTTGAGCCTTGCGCGAAAATTTGAGAATTTCTCGCGCGCCGCCGTGCTTTGCTACCGCTGTCGCCGTTTTTGATGTGCCGCCCGTACCGAAAATCAGCACCTTTTTGTCCTCGATCTGAATATCAGCCAACGACAAGAGCACGTTCATACCGTAAAAATCGGTATTGTGACCGATCAGACGCCCGTTGCGATTCACAATGGTGTTGACCGCACCGATCTCGCGTGCGATATCGGTCAGCTCATCCAGATACGGCATGACCGTCTGCTTATACGGGATGGTAACATTAATGCCGCGAAAGGCGTGCGTGCGCATAAAGCCGTCGACTTCATCGGGGCGAAGCTCCTGCAGGACGTACGGATATGGCTCCGCAAGGCCTGCATCCTGCAACGCTCGCCCAATCAGGTAATGGATCTCACCCGAAAAGCTATGCCCCAGATGCTCTGCGATACAGCCAAACGTGGTGATTATTCCCGTGTAATCCTTCATAAGCTTTCGGTTTCTCCGTTTACAGTATTCCAAAAGCCCTCTGTGCCGTAGCGTTGCGCCAACAGATCGGCAATAACCAATGCACACA
>JAGBTR010000157.1 GCA_017631215.1 Clostridia bacterium
ATCGGCTGCGGCGATTGCCTTTCCGTATGTCCCCGTCATCTTCACCGCATCGGCGAGGATGGCGCGCACCTCATCGACCGCAATCTGTGCGCGGTCTGCGGTGCGTGTGCTGACGCCTGCACGGGCGCGCTTGAGATGTGCGGCAAGGAGATGTCGGTCAAGGACATTCTTGACGAGGTCGTGCGCGACGAGAGCTTTTACCGCAACTCGGGCGGCGGTCTGACCGTCTCGGGTGGCGATCCCCTCTTCTGCCCCGACTTCACGCTTGCACTGGTCAAGGAGGCCAAGGCACGCGGTCTGCACGTCTGCATCGAGACGTCGGGCTACGCCGCGTGGGAGACGGTCGAGCCTCTCATCCCTTACGTCGATATCTTTCTCTGGGACGTCAAGGAGAGTGACAGCGACCGCCACAAGCAGTTCACCGGCGTCTCAAACGAGCGCATTCTGGACAATCTCGAGCGGCTCGACCGCGCGGGGGCGCGCATCATCTTGCGCTGTCCCATCATCCCCACCTTCAACGACCGCGAGGAGCATCTGCGCGCCATTGGAGCACTCGCCGAGCGACTTGGCGGCGTGGAGCGCGTGGACATCGAGCCCTATCACCCGCTGGGACAATCCAAGCACACCTCGCTCGGGGAGATCGATCCTCTCTCGGATATGACCTTCCCCGAGCCCGCCACGGTGGACGGCTGGATCGCCGCCGTCGCCGCGTGTACGGGCAAGCCCGTCGGGCGGGCATAACGAAACAAAAAAAGCCGAAGGACGCAATGCCTTCGGCTTTTGTTTATGATAGCGTTGCCAGATAATGCTCCGCCTCGTCGCGCGAGTGAAAAACGATGATGCGGCGATCACCGTAGCGCGCCAGCAGCTCCAGCACGCGCGGTCTGCTTTCGGTCGCAAAGTCGCGGACGAACGAGACAAAATCCTCATCCGTCTCCCCCTCGCGCTCGACCCACGGAAGATCGGGGCGAGCCTTGCCCCGCCGCGCCGCCAGCCCCGAGAGGCAGACGTCGGTCGGGTAGTCAAGGAAAAACACCGTATCGCACGCCGCGAGCCGCAGCTCCATCGTGCCGGCGTAGTTGCCGTCGATGATCCACGACTCCTGCGCGAGCACAGCCTCCAGCCGCGAGCGAAATTGCTCGCGCGGAACGGTCGTGCGGTCGGCGTTCCAGTACATCAGATCCAAATGGTGGAGCGGAAGCCCCGTTTTGTCAGCCAGCGCACGCGAAAAGGTGCTTTTGCCGCTTCCCGGACAGCCGATGACGATGATCTTATCCATTGCGCCCCCTCTTTTCGTGTACGACACGCCCGAAGTACCGCGAAAAATCGATCTCGTCGGTTTCGGTATACTTGTAATATTGGGTGCTCAGACCGTCGAATTCTTTCTCAGACAGCTGTGTGTAGTTGATATGCTCAAAAAAGTCGATGTCGAGCATATAGCCATAGCGAATGAGCCGATGCTTCTCATCCGCCACACACACGCGGTGGCACGTAATCCGACCGCCGTCGCTGGTATGATCAAAGCAGTGATACACAATCACCTTGCCCGCATTGTAGAAGGGCGTTTTTTTACCGCCGTTCTTCAGGCAAGAGATCTCGTGTTCATATTCCTTCAAATCGCAGATCAGGCTACGAAGCATAGCGGCCCCCTCCGCAAGAGAGCAAAAGCCGTAGCAGTCGAACATATCCGCAACGTTGTCATACATACGCGCGAGTTTCGTCCCCGAACGGAACGGATGGGCAAACATCGCCTGCATACCCAGCAAGCACCAATCCACGAAATACTGATTGGAGAACTCACCGCGCATCATACGGTGAACGACCTCCAGCATACTGTCAAGATCGAAATAATCGTCCAGCGCCAGCTGGCGATCCATATAGTCAAGCGCCCTCAGCTCGTCCTCACTCATTTCTCCGCGCAAGCCGCGACGGATCTGCTCGGCGGGAATGGCGTTTTTGAAGCTGCGTCTCGGTCTTTCCACCTTGCAATGCTCCAGCGGATGCACCGACCAATAGCTGCCTGTCAGCTCATCGCGCAGTACCTCAAATACGTCCTCCTCCACGTACCGCGCCTCGTAACGCTCGCCGCGTGAGTCGCGTCCCTTCGTTTCCTCGTGGGGGATGCCCTCCAAAATGTACATCTCTTTTCTTGAGGGATCGTAAAAGAGGACGTCATACGTTGCGTCCTGCTCGCCCTCCGTATAAAAGATCTCCCATTGACTTGCCAAAAATTCCATAGCTTACACCTATCCTTTCTGTTTTCGTTGGTATCCAACGGTCGTTCGTCAAACGTGTTTCTGTGCTGTTGACGGCAGTGTGTAAAAGATACGTATTTCTTGGCAGTGTCCTCCTCTATATTCGGGTATGTGGCATATTATACCACATACCGACAACCTTGTCAACACAAAAGGCCAGCCGTAGCTGACCTTTTTGCTTTGTCTGTATTTTAGTGTGCCCGACGTCTGATCTGCAGCAGGCGGACGACAACGGGGCTGAGCACGACGCTAAGACCCACTTCAAAGATGAAGTTGCCCATCGCCAGCGCCCAGAAGAGCGCCATACCCGACACGTCCATACCGATCATCTGGGCGATGCCCTCGGCGTGAGGCAGGAAAAAGATCGAGCAGCCGAGCAGGAATACCGCCGTATTGACCACGGGGCAGGCCAGCGATGCGGCCACAACCGCGACGGTATCATTGACGCGCGAGAGCAGCTTATAGATCAGCCCCGCGGCAAGACCGCACGCCATTCCCTTGGCGACGACGGTCACGACCGTACCGATAATATGGAAGGCAAAGAACAGCGCAGCGCCGCCCGTTGCCATCACGACCACGGCAAACACCAGACCCAGCCACGCACCGATGCCCCAGCCGCACAGTGCCGCACCGATGATGATCGGGATGAGGGCCAGTGCCGTGGAAAACGGTCCGAAGAAGGTGGTGTAGGTGCTGATGAGCTGAAGCAGAATGACAAGCGCCGTCATCACCGCGCCAAGCACCATCGTCCGTGTCGACATTCTTCTTTGATTGGTTGCTTTCATAAAAATCCTCCTTGCTGTCGTCCGCGCTTGCGGTACAACGCATAATTTTATATTATCCCCTCGGGGGCAATATACTCAGTGATTCTTTTCGTACAGCACGCGCAAGCCCTGCAGCACCAAATGCTCATCCAGCGTTATGCTGTGCTTGCAATGCGGGACGATGAGATGCGCAAGCCCTCCCGTAGCATAGACGGGCAAGGTCGCACCGACCTCGTCGCAGATGCGATCGATCATACCGTCAAGCATCGCGGCGTGACCGAAGATGACACCCGAACGCATCGCATCGACCGTGTTTTTTCCGACCGCAGCGGTGGGGGGATCCAGGCTGACCTGCGGCAGCTGTGCCGTCTCCTCGGACAGCGCGCGAAGTCCCATCCGCACACCCGGAATGATCGAAACGCCGTCGAAGGTGCCCTTATTGCTCAGCACCATCATCTTGGTCGCCGTGCCCATATCGATGATGAGCGCGGGGCTGCCGTAGGTGTGGTGAACGGCGACGCAGGCACAGATAAGGTCCGAACCGACCGAGGACGGTGTATCACAGTGAATGTTGACACCCGTTTTGACGCCGGGACCGACCAGCAATGCCTCCACGCCGCAGATGAAATGCACCGCATTCCGCACGACGGCATTGAGTGCGGGAACGACCGACGAAATGATCGCGCCGTCAATGTCCGATCTGACTACGCCGTGAAGCGCGAGAACACTTGACAAAAGTGCGGCGTATTCGTCCTCCGTCTTGGAGGTGTCGGTCGCGACGCGCGCAACGAACGCAAGACGCCCGTCGATAAAGCCGCCAAGCGCCATATTGGTGTTGCCGATATCAATTGTCAAAACCATTGCCACACCTCCCAAGCATGATCATTGAATGATTCAAGAATTCTATTTTCTTTTTTGATTTTTTTCACGCTTCTGCTGGAGAGCGGTCATGAATATAAGAAGACACAATACGCCTACTATGATCCACTGAAGAATATAGAATTGAAAACGCTCTGCAATCAACATACAAAAGCTGGTGATCACCGAAGCGACAGCCGTAATCAAAAATTTTCCTTTGATTTTGTATACGTTAAGAAAAGCATATATAGGTCCGATAAATGCTGCCGTACCGATTATAACGGCGGCGATCCAATGTTCTTGCATCCTATGCGTACACTCCATACCGTTGAAATCATACAACTTTATTATACTGCCTTTTTTCAAAAAGTCAATAGCATATTTTCGTTTTGTCTCATTCAAAAAACGGGAGCGGCAAAACCTGCCACCCCCGTTGGATACTTATTCGAGCCAATGAAAGCTCCCCGACAGCAGTGTGACCCGATCGTGTGCGACCGAGAGCAGACCGCCGTCCGTGTGCGCGAGGCGATCGGTATCGTCGGCAAGTCCGACCTTGCAATCGCAAGCAACCACGCTCGTCACGAAGGGGGCGTGTCCCGCCATCACGGCAAGCTCACCCGCCACGCCGCGCACCGTCAGCAGCACCGCCTCGCCGTCGAAGGTCGTGCCGTCAGGCGATGAAACGATCAGACGGAAGGTGTTCATTCTGCCACCCTGCCCTTCGCCTTGGCACGTGCCTCGTCGATGGTGCCGACGAACAGAAACGCCGACTCGGGAAGATCATCGTGCTTGCCGTCAAGGATCTCGCGGAAGCCGCGGATGGTCTCGGCAAGCGGCACGTACTCGCCCTCAATGCCCGTGAATTTTTCGGACACGTGGAAGGGCTGAGACAAAAATCTCTGGATCTTACGCGCACGGCTGACCAGCATTTTGTCCTCATCCGACAGCTCATCCATACCCATAATGGCGATGATATCCATCAGCTCGACGTAACGCTGCAGTACTCTCTGCACCTCGCGTGCAACGGCATAGTGCTCCTCGCCCAGAATCTCGGGCGAGAGAATACGGCTGGACGACTCAAGCGGATCGACCGCGGGGTAGATACCCTGCGAGGCAATGCTGCGCGAAAGGACTGTCGTCGCATCCAGATGCGCAAAGGTCGTCGCGGGGGCGGGGTCTGTCAGGTCATCCGCGGGGACGTAGA
>JAGBTR010000158.1 GCA_017631215.1 Clostridia bacterium
GGCGTGGGGGAGCTTTTTCCAAAAAGCTCCCCCACACTATTTCCCCGTTTTCCCCGTTCCCTCACATCTGTCCCTCAAACCCCGACACGAAGCCCGTCACGTCGGCCGAGCAAAGATCGCCGCCGATGACGCGGTTGCGGTAGACGAGCACGTTGGCATACACCGTGCCCTCGGCCTCCTTGTAGTTGGAGACGGTAAAGGTGTAACGCGTAACCGTCTTGCCCGTATACTTGGAGAGATCCAGTCCCTGCCGCTTTTGCAGCTCGTTGTAGCCCGAAAACACCTTGTCAAACGACTCCGGCATATTCACCTCGACCGTCTGCGCTGTGGTCGTGTCGACCTCCCAGCCGAATTGCCTGAGGAACGCCGCCGCATCATCAGCCGTTTTGATCCTGTCGTAGCTTACCTCACCGTTTCCCAGCGTCTGCGCCGTGCCGTCACTGACGTAGGTGGGAACAAAGGCAATCAGCGTAATGAGCGCCGCGAGTGCCACGCAGATCACACCGAAAAACTTGATGGTCGTCGCCCGAACCGAATATACAAACATAAAAAACGCCTCCCGTCTGTCTCTGTATGAACGCCCCTTGGGGCTTTGGTTCATACGTATGCAGGCGGGAAGCGTTTTATACCTTTTTACTGCCAAATGGCGGACGAACGGTTGCGATGCGCGTGGACACTGTGCACCATACCCACCATCAAATAGGTGGCGAGCACAGACGAGCCGCCGTAGCTGACGAGCGGCAAGGTAATGCCCACAACGGGAAGCACGGCAAAGCACATTCCCGTGTTGATGACGATCTGCCATATCAGGCACGCCGCAAGTCCCACGCAAAGATAGGCACCCACGTCACGCTCCGAGCGCGAGGCGATCATAATCATACGAAGAACCAGCAAAAGAAGGGTCAGCAGCACGACAAAGCCGCCCACAAAGCCCATCTTTTCGCACAGCGTGGAGTATATGAAGTCGGTATGCGAGGCGGGCAGATCGTGGTAGATCTCCCCCTTCAGCAGTCCACGACCGAAAAATCCTCCCGCCATAATGGCATCACGGCTGAGCAGAGGCTGGTAGCCGTAGCCCAAGGGATCCATCTCGGGACGGAACCCGACCAAAATGCGTTGCTGCTGGTAATACGCCAGCTGCGACCATAGGATAGGAAATGCGATCGCGATCATAACAAGCAAGCCAAGAAAATACCAAAGGCTCAAGCCCGCGCAGAACATCATCAGCGCAACAAAGCCAAGAAAAATGATCGCCACACCGAGGTCGCCCGTTAAAAGGATCAGACCGATGATAACGCCGGCGTGTCCAAGCAGTCCCAGCGCAACCAGCGGGCGGTTGATGCGCTCCTTCACACGCGACAGATGATACGCAAACGAGATCGCCAAGGCTGTCTTAACAAACTCAGAGGGCTGGATGCCGAAGGGCAGAAAGTCGAAATAGAGCCAGCTTTTGTTGGTTCCCTCATCCTCTCCCATCACCAGCAATAAAAGCATCAGCAAGACCGACACGCCGAAAAAGACAGGAGAGAGACGCTCCGCCAGCTTGCGGTAGTCCAAATTGGCCAGAACGACCATCGCGAAAAAGCCGACCACCGTCGCCGCGATCTGCATCGCCACACGGCTCCAGCCGAATTTGTCCGCACCGCCAATCAGCGTCAGGATTCCAAACAGCGACAGGATCGACGTGCATACGATCAGCATAGGATCAAGAACAGCAAGCTTGGCACGGCAAAACGCCCCGAATCGCTTCATAGCGGCACCTCCCTTCTCAAAGCGGGGATGGTCATCCCACCCCCGCAAATATCATTTTCTATGTGTCAACTACTAACTCAAAATGTCAACTACTTCACTAGGTCGGGATAGGAAACGATGCTAACTCCCTTTCCTTCCCAGCAAGTAAAGCTTTTGGGATCCTTAAGACCTTTTTTCAAAAAGGTCTTAAGCGGGTGCAGGGCAGAGCCCTGCAAGCTCCTTAATACTGTCTACCCCAGACGACCATATGCTTGGCAGGCTTGCCGCAGCATACGCAGACGTCCGAGAGATGATCCTCGACGAAGGGGATGCAGCGCGACTTGACGCCGCCCGTCTCGTCCTTGAGCTGATCCTCGCAAGCGGCATCACCGCACCACATCGCGCGGATAAAGCCGGGCTTGTTCTCGGCAATGTCAAGGAACTCCTCGCGCGTGTGCGCGTCGTTGGTCTTCTCCTCGCGGTTCTTCTGTGCACGGGCGACCAGCTCGTCGTGTACCTGCGCAAGCATTGCCTTGACCTCGGTCTCGAGGTTGTCAAGCGAGACGAACTTCTTCTCGCGCGTTACACGGCTGACCAGCACGCAGGAATTGTTCTCCATATCCTTAGGACCGATCTCCAGACGTACGGGTACGCCCTTCATCTCGTACTGGCTGAACTTCCAGCCCGAGGACTGATCGCTGTCGTCCAGCTTGACGCGCAAGCCTGCCGCCTTGAGACGGTCGTACAGCTCGCCTGCCTTGTCCAGCACGCCCTCCTTGTGCTGTGCGATCGGAATGATGACCGCCTGAATGGGCGCAATGGCGGGAGGCAGGATCAGACCGCTGTCGTCGCCGTGCGTCATAATGATCGCACCGATCATACGGGTCGATACGCCCCACGAGGTCTGGTGCGGATAGCGAACCTGATTGTCGCGACCCGTAAAGGTGATGTCGAAGGCCTTGGCAAAGCCGTCGCCGAAATAGTGCGACGTACCGCCCTGCAGAGCCACGCCGTTGTGCATCATAGGCTCGATGGTGTAGGTCGCCTCAGCGCCCGCAAACTTCTCCTTGGGCGTCTTCTGACCCGTCACCGCAGGGATGGCCAGCGACTCAAGATAAAAGTCCTCATAGACCTTCAGCATACGCAGCGTCTCCTCGCGCGCCTCCTCCTCGGTCTCGTGCATCGTGTGACCCTCCTGCCAGAGGAACTCCGAGGTACGCAGGAAGGGACGCGTCGTCTTCTCCCAACGAACGACCGAGCACCACTGGTTGTACAGCTTGGGCAGATCGCGGTAGGACTGGATGACGTTGCGGAAATGCTCGCAGAACAGCGTCTCGGAGGTCGGACGGACAGCCAGACGCTCGGTCAGCTTGTTCTCACCGCCCACCGTGACCCACGCGCACTCGGGCGCAAAGCCCTCGACGTGATCCTTCTCCTTGGTAAGCAGGCTCTCGGGAATGAACATCGGCATATATACGTTCTCGTGACCGCACGCCTTGAATCTCGCGTCCAGATCGCGCTGAATATTCTCCCAAATGGCATAGCCGTAGGGGCGGAAGATCATACAGCCCTTGACGCTGGAGTAATCCATCAGCTCGGCCTTTTTCACCACGTCGGTGTACCACTGTGCAAAATCAACGTCCATCGACGTGATCTGCTCTACCATTTTTTTGTTGTCCTTTGCCATAAAGTCAACACCTGACCTTTCTCGTCTATCGTTTTTGTATTTCGGAACGCACAGTGCGCCATAATATACATAGTATCATTATATAACATCTCCCCCGATTTGTCAAGGGCTCAAGCCCACCTCGCAGCACAAGAAAGGACTTTTTTTTCTATGGATTTCCCAACGGAACGCGCAACTCGCCTCCCCACCGTCCGTGTCCGCGGACTGGACTTTCTCGATCTTTCGGGGAGCGCGCTTGCTTCCCTGCTCCGCAAGCGTCTGCGAGCGGGCGAGCGCACCCTCGTCTTCACCCCCAACGCCGACATTGGCGCGCAGGCAAACGCCTCCCCCGCGCTGCACGCGTTGCTGGCAAAAGCAGACCTTCTGCTGCCCGACGGCGCGGGCGTTTTGCTTGCCTCGCGCCTCCACTCAACGCGCCCGTTGCGTCACCGCTTGGCAGGCATCGAGGCAGGCGAGGCCGTGCTGCACATCTGCGCGCAGGAGGGCATCCCCGTATTTTTTCTCGGGGGACGACCGACCGTAGCCGCGCGCGCCGCACACCGATGGCGCGAGCGTCTGCCAAGCCTTCCCGTCGTCGGCACGCACGACGGCTATTTTTCGCATACGGGTGACGAGAATGACCGCGTGACCGAGACCATCCGCGCAAGCGGCGCGCGCGTGCTGCTCGTCTGCCTCGGCTTTCCCGCGCAGGAGCGGTGGATCGTTCAAAACGCCGACGCGCTGCCAAGCGTGCAGCTTTTGATGGGACTTGGCGGCAGCCTTGACGTGTGGTCGGGCGATCTTCGCCGCGCGCCACGGGCGTTTCAGACCGCACACCTCGAATGGCTTTGGCGCATTTGCCGCCAGCCGCGCCGTCTTCGCGCCCTTCCCCGTATGCTAAACTATGTTTTTTGCCCCGATATTAGGAAAAAATGACCGATTTTACCCCATTTTGAGGTGCTGTTTTTTGTCAAGTAAACAAAATTGATAAATTTTGCTCAAAGCCATTGCATAAAATGGCGTTTTGCTTTATAATATATAGGAATGGAAAGGTTTACCTGACCGTTCAACGCTTACGTTAGCAATAAAAATTATATAAAAAACGGAGGATTTCACCATGTCTGTAAAAGTTGCTATCAATGGTTTCGGTCGTATCGGTCGTCTGGCTTTCCGTCAGATGTTCGGCGCTGAGGGCTACGAGATCGTCGCCATCAACGACCTGACCAGCCCCAAGATGCTCGCTCACCTGCTCAAGTACGATACCGCTCAGGGTCGTTACGACGGTCACACCGTTGAGGCTGATGACGAGGCCGGCACCATCACGGTCGACGGCAAGACGCTGAAGATCTACGCTGAGAAGGACGCTGCTAACTGCCCTTGGGGTGAGCTTGGCGTTGACGTTGTTCTCGAGTGCACCGGCTTCTACTGCTCCACTGAGAAGTCTATGGCTCACATCAACGCAGGTGCTAAGAAGGTCGTTATCTCTGCTCCCGCAGGCAAGGATCTTAAGACTATCGTTTTCAGCGTAAACGAGGACACTCTTACAGCTGATGACAAGA
>JAGBTR010000159.1 GCA_017631215.1 Clostridia bacterium
ATTGCCAAGATCGTCTTTTGCGACAACGATGAGAAGCATATCGAGCGGCTGAGCCGATTGCTACACGACCATCCTCGCGCCGATGAATTTGATTTCATTCGCTCGGAAAGGTCGTTGTACGAGATCCTGCCCCGCGGCATCCACAAGGGCGTGGCACTGCCCAAGCTTGCCGAGCTGTTGGGGATCGATATGAACCGAACGATCGCGGTCGGCGACTACAACAACGACATCGGTATGCTTCGCGCGGCGGGCATCGGTATCGCGGTCGAAAACGCTTGCCCCGAGGCCAAAGCGGCGGCCGATTATATCACGGTCAGCAACGAAAACCATGCCATCGCGCGCATCATCGAGGACATCGAAAGCGGCGCGCTGGGGATATGAAGCACACCAATTGAGAAAGGATGTGAAAATATGAAGGATTATCATATACAAATGAAGGACGTGACGCGCGAGGATGTGCGGCGTGTTCAGCTTTGTCTTGAAAACTGTGAAACGATCGATTTTTTTCAAGATGAGATCGAAGAACTGGATGTAGAATGCTCGCCCGAGCTAGTGTTTGCGGAAGATGGGATTATGCGCTGCGTCGTGGGCGGCACGCTGATCGTTCGACTGAATCCCCAAAATGACCGCAAGCGTGAAAAGAGCTTTTTCGCCTTGCGCGAGCGCAAATATCTGAAAACGCAAGAGGTGATCGACCGCTTACGGATGGCGTGCGATGTGTGTTTGCTGAAGATAGAGAACGCCGTTGAAGGTATCGAGGAGACGCTTGTGGTGCCGTATGAGGAGATGGAGGACGATGAAACGGGCGACGTGCTGGCGGTGACCGTCAGTTCCTCCGCGCGGTTGCTGGACGATGACCGCCTGATGATCTTGATGGGCGACCGCTCCGAATACCCCGCAGGTGCAGTTGAGGCGTAAGGAGAACTACTATGAAGAATATTACTTGCTCCCATTGCTCCGCGGAGATGCGCTTTGTCACGCGTGAGCGTCTTCAGCTTGGCAAGACGGGATGGCTACTCGGTGACCTGCCCAATCTGATTGCGGGGGCGCTGGAGGTGGATATCTATCTGTGCCCCGAATGCCGCAAGCTGGAGTTTTTCGCCGCCGAGGACGTCGCGGCGGAGGATGAGCTGCCGCAGAGAAGATGCCCCGCGTGCGGTACCGAGCACGATTTCGACTATCCCAGATGCCCCAAGTGCAATTACGAATATTGAGATACGACAAAAGGACCGTGGCTCACACCACGGTCTTTTTGCATGCTTGTTGCGACTTTACAGATACTGGCGGATATCCGTTGCCAGCTCGTCCTCCAGCTTGATCAGACGCTTGGCGATGTCCTTGGTGCGCTCCTCGGCGGCCTCGTACTGATTGAGGTAGCGGTTGAGCGATTTGACGCCCATATTACAGCCGTCCGTCATCAGATCGGCGACGGTGGCGTCCGTCTCGCTCATACCCAGCTTGACGTTGGTCTTGATCCATGACATACCCTTCGCCATAGGGTTCGGCTCCTTGCCGTCATCGTGATAGTCGACGAGCATATCCTCGATCTCGCTCTGCAGCTTGACGTGCTCGTGCTTGCATTCGGTCAGCCGCTCACGAAAGCCCTCGCGATGAACGTAGGGCAGCACGTCGTCGATGGACGATACGCCCATTTTGACGCCCGCGTCGCACTCGCGAAGCAGCTTGATGGTATCCTGTTCGATC
This sequence comes from Clostridia bacterium, assembly GCA_017631215.1. Lineage (GTDB taxonomy): Bacteria > Bacillota > Clostridia > Oscillospirales > CAG-272 > SIG644. The sequence goes on from JAGBTR010000159.1 coordinate 1,705, forward strand.
ATAGAACGATCCTCCTTTTGTTTTTGTTAGTATGTGCGGTGACAACGAAAAACATACGAAAAGCCCGAGGTTCTCTCGGGCTTTTTCTCAATACAGCTTGTATTTCAGACGAAGATTATCCGCGATCATCGCGATAAACTCGCTGTTGGTCGGCTTGCCTCGATTGTTTTGCACCGTGTATCCAAAATAGGAGTTGAGCGTGTCCACGTCGCCTCTGTCCCAGGCAACCTCGATGGCGTGACGGATGGCGCGCTCGACGCGGCTGGTCGTCGTGGCGTACTTTTTGGCGACCGAAGGGTAGAGCACCTTGGTCACCGAGTTGATGACGTCGCTGTCGATGACGGTCATCAAAATGGCAGTGCGTAGGTATTGGTATCCCTTGATATGAGCGGGCACACCGATCTGGTGGATGATCTTGGTCACCTGCGTCTCGATGTCGGGCGTCCGTCCCTCGCTGCTTGTCTCATTCGCCTGGGGATTTGTTTTGACCTGCGACGGCTCGATGCGTGCGGTCGCGATATCTTCAATATGCTCGCAAAGACTGCCGATATGAATGGGCTTGAGCAGGCAAAGTGCTGCGCCCGCATTGGTCGCCAGCGTGAACGTGCCCTCGCTTGGCACCGACGAGACCACGATGAAGGCAGGCGGCTTGTCCGGCGAGAAGTCCAGCCCCTGCGTCGAGCGGAGCACGCCGATGCCGTCCAGCTTTGACAGCCATACGTCGATGATGACAATGTCGGGATGCGTGCGCGATAACTTTTGAAGAGCCTCCTCGCCGTTGCTTGCTTCCTCGATGTGGCGGTAGCCTGCCCGCGTCAGCCCCTCGCGTAGCGTCATACGCTGGGATTGACTTTCGTCTGCGATCAGAATGCGTGTCGTGTATTCCATATGTTGTTCCTCCGTATTGTTTTTTGAATCCGACGATATTATTTTACCATAAATGGTAAAAAATGGCAATAGGGTTTGACAAAAAATAATCGCCAAAAATGAGGCGATAAATATGGTAAAAATTACCAAAATCACGAACAAAACAGGAGAACGGCGGGAAAGGTCGTGCGCAGGATGTCGAAAGAGATCGAAAAAAGGTGCACGAACACGCCGTGCACCTTAGATTCAATGTCCTGCGCAATGCTTGCAGGGTGTGGTGAAAAATCCGGTCAGATCCATCCCGAGTCTGCCGCTTTCGTCGCGACGGAAGCCGATCGCCTCGAGCAGCTTTTCACCGGGGACGGTCACGTCGCCGTCAAAATACGCCTGATGTACACCGCAAAGGTCGATGAAATTGAGCGCGGCGCGTCCCATCACGAACAGCGCCTCCTTGTCGGGCGCATTCGCATCCAGCGGCGCGAGGTCGTAAACAATGCCGCCCTCGGGCTTGAGCACGAACTGGCACACGCCGACGAACTTATCCTCAACGGTTGCCTGATAGGCCAGCAGATCGGCGTTAAACGTCACGCCGCAGCGCTCGCACAGCACTCTCTGCTCCTCTTTATCTTGAATAGGGAATACCTTCAGCATCAGCTTTTTACTCCTTTCGCCCCACGATTGCCCGTGGGCTTTTTTGCCGCAGAGGGCGCTCTCTTGCCGCTATCCTTGCGCTGTCTCGCAGAGGCGGCTCTGCCCGTCGTCGCTGCCGTCTTTTTGGGGGTAAACGACTTGGCGGGGGCGGACGGTCGCGAGGTTGCGGGCTTGAATGCTTGGGGCTTGTCCACGACCTGCTCGCCTGCCTTGATGGCGGCGTTGCGCAGTGCCTCGACCTCGTTCGGGGCGAGGTGACGGAATTTGTCCAGCGGCAGATGTCCCAGCACGATGGGACCCATCGCGATGCGCTCAAGCGACAGCACGTGCAGGTCCAGCGCGGCGCACATCTTGCGGATCTGGCGGTTGCGTCCCTCCGAAAGCGTCATTTCCAGCACGCTCTTGTGCTCATACGTTTCGATCAGATCCACCTTGACGGGACGGATGCGATAGCCGTCGATGGTCATCGGGGCGGACAGCTTGCGCACGGTCGGGATCTGGACCTCGCCGCCCACCGTCACGCGGTAGACCTTGGGCACGTGGTGACGGGGGTGTGTGAGCAGATTGGCCAGCTCGCCGTCATTGGTGAGCAGTAAAAGTCCCGTTGAGTTCATATCGAGCCGTCCGACGGGGTAGAGGCGGACGTTGAGCTCGGAGAGCAGATCGGTCACGCAGGGGCGTCCCTCCTCGTCCGAGGTGGTGGTCACAAAGCCCGCAGGCTTGTTGAGCAGGACGGTCACGTGATCCTTTTTGCGGGGCGGCTTGATCTCCTGCCCCTTCCAGAGCACGCGGTCGACCTCGGGATCGATCTTTTGACCGAGCGTGGCGCGCTCGCCGTTGACGGTCACGTGTCCTGCCTCGATTTCTGCCTCGGCGGCACGGCGCGAGAGCACGCCGCAATCAGTGAAGTATTTTTGCAGTCTGATAGGTTCCACTTGTCAGTTTTCCTTTTAATATCATTTATTAGTCGGAGCGACCCGTGAGTCGATCCCAAAGGCGTTGCCAAAGGCTTTTGTGCGGTCGCCGCTCGACGCCGTAGACCGTTTCCAGCGGCACACGGGCGATCTCTTCGGGCGTGCCGTCGCCGTCCGTGTCGCACCGAAAGATGAGGCAACCGATCACGGCGCTGTCTGCCACGTCCGCATACAGAAAACGGGGCAGCTCGACCGTGCACAGCATACCGGCGCGGTTGCGTGGCATTGTCAAGGACGCTTCCTCCGCGTTTTGCACCATCACGTAGCCCTCACGCCCACCCGTGACGGGAACGAGTGTCTCGAACTCGCCGCGTGCGCACAGCGTGACGCGCTCCAACGCGGCAAAGCCTGCGTCCAGCATTTGCTCGTGGTCGTTCCAATCGTCGGGGGCGCACAGCGTGACGGCAATGAGCGTCAGCCCATCTCGCTCGGCTGCGCTGACAAGACATCGCCCGCTTCGTTTGGTATAGCCTGTCTTGACGCCGATGGCTCCATCATACATACGAAGCAATTTGTTGTGATTGA
>JAGBTR010000160.1 GCA_017631215.1 Clostridia bacterium
CCCCCCGATACTCTATCACAAGGAGACCACCATGGAACTATTGGATACCATAGCCGCCATCAGCACGCCCCACGGCAAGGGTGGCGTGGCGATGCTCCGCGTCAGCGGCGCGGATGCCGTTGCCGTTGCATCGCGTGTGTTCGTGCCGAGAAACGGACAGCCCCTGGGCGAGGTCGCGTCCCGCACCGCCGTCTATGGCACCATCCTCGCGCCCGAGGAGAAGGGCTGGGTCAGCGTGGACGACGGCATCGCGACCGTCTATCGCGCCCCCGCCTCGTTTACGGGCGAGGATACCGTTGAGATCTGCTGCCACGGCGGTGTTTTGCTGACGCAGACGGTGCTCGAAGCGCTGCTCACCGCGGGCGCAAGAATGGCGAGAGCGGGCGAGTTTACCCGCCGCGCCCATATGAACGGCAAGCTGGGTCTTTCTGCCGCCGAGGCGCTTGGCTCGCTGCTTGAGGCGAGCAACCGCCGCCAGATGACGCTGGCATACGGCGGTCTTGACGGCAAGCTGGAGAAGCGAAGCCGCGCCGCCTACGACGAGCTGCTCCGCGTGATGAGCTCGGTGCTGGCCTGCATTGATTTTCCCGACGAGGACCTTGCCGAAATGAGCCGCGAGGATATGATCGCCGCCGTCCGCGCCGTGAGAGCCGACCTTGCCGCGCTGTCCGCCACCTACCGCACGGGTCACGCCGTTGCCGAGGGCATCCCGACCGTCATCTGCGGTCGCACCAACGTGGGCAAAAGCTCGCTGTATAATTGCCTCGTCGGGCGCGAGGCCGCCATCGTGACCGATATCGAGGGAACGACGCGCGACGTGCTGTCCGATACAGCGACGCTGGGCGGTGTCACGCTGCGTCTTTATGATACCGCAGGCATCCGCGAGACGGACGACCGCGTGGAGCGCATCGGCATCGACCGCGCCCGCGCCGCGCTCAAGGACGCCGAGCTCGTCCTCGCCCTGTTCGATCTCACCCGCCCCCTGACGGACGACGAGCGCGCGCTGCTCGACGAGCTGGTGGCACGCGACGTGCCAAGAGGCACCGTGATCGGTCTGCTCAATAAAATCGACGCGGTCTGCGACCAGAGCATATCCTCCGAGGTGTGCGCCGCCGTCACGTCCAAGATCGCCCATACGGTCTCCGTCTCGGCCAAGAGCGGGGCGGGCATCGAGGCGCTTGCCGATCTGATCGATACGCTGTTTGTCGACGGCGCACTGGATCTGCGCCACGACGCCATCGTCGCCAATGCGCGTCAGAATGCCGCCCTCATCCGCGCGACCGAAGCCCTCGACCGCGCCCTCGAGGCGCTCACCGCCGACCTGCCCGTCGACCTCTGCTGCGTCGATCTCACCGCCGCGATGTCGGCTCTGTCCGAGCTGGACGGTCGCGAGGTCAACGAGGATATCGTCGATGCCATTTTTCACAATTTCTGTGTGGGAAAGTAAGCAAGAAAAGGGCTTTGACCCGCCTTCAACAAAGGCTCGCCGCTGATGCGGCGAGCCTTTTGCGATCATCATAGAAATGCCCTTACAAAATGGGGGCTTGCCTTTTGAATGCGCCGGGGGTCATACCCGTGTGCTTTTTGAAAAAGCGAACGAAATAGCTCGCGTCCTCAAAGCCGCAGGCGGCGGCGACCTCGGCGGCTGTGTAGTAGCCGCTGAGCAGATATTCCTTGGCGTGCGACAGCCGTAGTGCGTCGCGGTATTGCATCGGGGGCTGACGGTACAGCCGCGCCCATTCGCGGCGGAAATGCGTCAGGCTCATACAGCACAGCCGCGAAAGATCGTCCAGACCGAACGACTCAGCGTAGTGCTGCTCGATGTGCTCGCGTGCGGGGCGCAGACGGGCGTGCGCGACCGAGCCCTGCGAGTCGGCGGTAAGATCGTGATGGATGAAGGTCAGCAGCTCATACAGCCGCGCGATCGAGGACAGCGTGTAGCCCGCCTGCTTGGCGCGCCATCGGGCGGTCAGCTGACCGAGACACCGCGCGTATCGGTCGGGCTCGTGCGGTGTGATGCGGTAAAACGTTCCCGCAAGCAGACCGAGCGCGGATTGCTCCTCGTGCAGCTCGAAATTGACCGTGTAATGGCGAAACCTCTGCTTGACGGCGATGGTGTAGGCGGCGCGCGGTGCGAGCAGCATCAGCTCACCGCGGCAGAGCGTGCAGCGGTCGCCCGTGGCAAAGCGGTACTCCGCCTCACCCTCGATGGCATAGACCAGACCGTACAGCCCCCGCCCGTTTGGATATTCGCATTTGTGTGGCACGTCCAGCGTGAATTCGTGCGCGACGGCGATGCTCGCCACGTCCATATAAAAGTCCTCAAAGAGCGACATCGTGCATCCCTCCCTTTGCCAAAAGTATACCACGCGCGGGCGCATCTGTCAAGCGGAAAATGGACAGATTGTACTATCATTGGGCAGATATTCGCTTGATATCGCAGGCACTTTGTGCTATACTGAAGAAAAAAGGAGGTGTCAATGATGTTTGACAGCATAACTCTTGAGGTGAGCCTGAAGCCGTTTCGGCAGGTGGACGAGCCGTATATCCGCGCTGTGTGCGCGCAGATTTTTGAGCAATGGCGACCGCTGCTCAAGGGACGCCGCGAGATCTCGCTGATGATGTGGGTGGGCGACGGCAGTGAGCTGCTTGACTATACGGGGAATCTTGACGAGGCATTTGAGTGGGCGCGCTTCATCGGCACCGCCAATCTGCCCTACCTGCCCAAGGATGCGCCCCGCGAGACGTCGCTCCACCATCGCAAGCAGGACTATTGCGCCGACGCCCCCGTGATGACCTACGCGACGCTCAAGCGTATCATCGATTGCCTGAAGGAGGAGGGCAGACGCGCCTTTCCCGAGGCGACCGTGCTGGTGGGCGAGACGTTTGACATCGGTCCCGAGTTTGCCATCTCGTCCTTCAAATACGAGCGCCATCCCGAGATCTGCTCGGGTACACGACTGGACCACTTCGGCTTCGTCGATGCGACCGCCGAGCTGCACGCCGACGACCGCGCCTACGCCGCCTACCCCTGCGGCATCCCCGAGGGCACGCCCTTTGGTACCTTCCTCGGCGCGCAGGCCAACGTCTTTTTGCGTGATATGGGATTTGACTATCTGTGGCTGTCCAACGGTCTGGGCTTTAGCTCCAACCCGTGGGACAAGACGGGCAAGATCTTTGACGGCACGCGCTATTACCCCGAAAAGCTGAAGGCGACGCGCGATAAGGTCTTCCTGTTCTGGAAGCTGTTCCGCGATGCCTGCCCCGATATTCCGCTCCGCACGCGCGGAACGAATAATTCGGTCGGCATCGACTACGCCAGCGACGGCGTGCCGCTTTACGATATCTACCGTGCAGGCTTTGATATCGCCGCACCGCCCAACTCGCCCTGGGCGGCACTCAACGATAATTTCGGTCTGGAGATCATGGGGCATATGACGCGCGTGTGCGAGCTGCCCGACGGACGCGTCCCCTTCCGTTACTACATCCACGACCCGTGGTGGGTCAATTCGCCCTGGTACGACCGCTATGACGGTAGTCCCTGCGATATCTATCTGCCTATGGCCATCTCGCGCATCGACGCGAGCGGCGAGGTGCAGAGCGCCAATATGCTCAACATTCTGTCCATCGATAACTCCTACGGTACTATGCCCGACGCCTGCGTCAACGAGCCGCTGCCGCATCTGCTTAAGGCGGAAAAGGACGCGCCCGACGCCCCCGCGCCGCTGGTCTGGATCTATCCTATGCGCGAGTATACCACGAGCGACGATGAGGCGCTGCTTCGTGAGATGAATTTGGGTGACAACTATGTTTGTGCCGCCATCAACGACGGTGTGCCGCTGTGCTGTGTCAGCTCGACCGA
>JAGBTR010000028.1 GCA_017631215.1 Clostridia bacterium
AACTTGAAGGAAGCTCTGCGAGCCAATCGTCGGACGATCAAAAAAGGAGCACACCGATGTGTACTCCTTTTTTGATGGTGCGGGCAAGAGGACTTGAACCTCCACCACCTTGCGATCATAAGAACCTGAAACTTACGCGTCTGCCAATTCCGCCATACCCGCATCCGTTGGCGTGTTGCTTATCACAACGGATATTATTATACCACTTTTTTTGGATTTGTCAATACCTTTTTTGAAATTTTTTAAAAAAGTTTTTGCAAGGCAAAAACACCGCCGCGACCCGTGGGCCGTAGCGGTGTTTGGATGGGTATTGTGTCAGGAAAGTGCCTGATGGAACACCTTGCCGAGGCGCTTGATGCCCTCGACGATCTTTTCGTCGGACATCGTGGAATAGTTGAGGCGCAGGGCAGAGCATTTCTCGTCCATATCGACCATAAAGGTATTGCCGGGGACGTAGACCACCTTTTCGGTGATGGCCGCCTTGGAGAGGGCAAGCGTGTCAAGGTCGTGACCGAGGTCGCACCAGATGAACAGACCGCCGCCGGGACGCGTGTAGGTGATGTCGGCGGGGAAGAACTCGTCCATGGCGTTGAGCATCGTCGAGCATTTGTGCGCGTAGGTCTCGCGCATCTTGACGATCAGCGCATCGAGATCGTAACGCTTCATATACTCGGTGGCGAGCAGCTGGGGCAGCATGGGCGTGTGAACATCCGAGACCTGCTTGGCGATGACGACCTTCTGGATGATGGGCTTGGGCGCGCACAAAAATCCGAGGCGCAGACCGGGGGCGAGGATCTTGGAGAACGAGCCGCTGTACATCACGATGCCGTCCGTGTCCATCGACTTGATGGTGGGCGTCTTGACGCCGTTAAAGGTCAGCTCGCCATAGGGGTTATCCTCGAGGATGAGAACACCGTTACGCTTGGCGATCTCGTACAGTCTCTTGCGCTTCTCAAGGCTCATCGTCACGCCCATCGGGTTCTGGAAGGTGGGGATGGTGTAGATGAAGCGGACGTTGCTGTTCTCGGCGAGTGCCTTCTCGAGCGCGTCCAGATCCATACCGTCCTGCTCGACGGGAACGCCGACAAGGTGTGCGCCATAGGAGCGGAAGGCGTTGGTTGCGCCGATGAAGCTGGGCTGCTCGACGATGACGGTATTGCCCTCGTTGACCAGACACTTGGTTGCAAGCTCGATACCCTGCTGACCGCCCGAGACGACGATCAGCTCGTCATCCTCGCCGCCGATATTTTCAACGCGTGCAAGTCTTGCCTTGATGGCCTCACGCAGCGGTGCGTAGCCCTCGGTGATGCCGTATTGCAGCGAGAGGATGGGCTGCTCGCGCAGTACCTCGGCGGCGATGTCGGCGAGTGCCTCGTGAGGGACCAGCTCGGGGGCGGGGTTGCCGCCTGCCAGCGAGATGACACTCGGGTCGGCCGCATATTTGAAAATTTCACGAATGGCGGAGCCGCGCAGCGTGCTCATTCGGTTCGAAACGGTATATTCCATAGCTATCTTCCTTTTATAATATAAGTTTTTGAAAGAGGGGGACGGGGGAGAGGACTTTCTTAAAAAAATCCTCTCCCCCGCATAAAACCTTAAATTCTGTAAACCTCGGCGGGGTTGATGTCGCCGTAGCCGTTTCTGTGGAGAATATCGGCGGCGAGCTCGAGGTCATCGGTGCGGATGACCATAATGGCCTTGCCGCTCAGTCTGCCCACGCAGGCGTACATATATTCCACGTTCAGACCTGCCTCGGAGAGCAGGTGCAGAATGCCGCCGGCACCGCCGGGTGCGTCGTCCATAGCGACGGCGATGACCTCGGAGATGCGGACGACCACACCGCTTTCGGTCAGGACGTCGCGGGCGCGGTCGGGCTGATCGACGAGCAGGCGGAGAATGCCGAACTCGGACGTATCAGCCAGCGTCAGCGCGCTGATGTTGATGCCCTGCTTGGCCAGCGTGTCGGTTGCGGCACACAGACGGCCGGGCTTGTTTTCCAGAAAAACGGAGAGCTGTCGAATGAACATCATAGCTTCAAATCTCCCTTCGATCACATTTTACCATTGCGGTTGTCGATGACGCGCTTGGCCTTGCCCTCGGAGCGGACGATCGACTTGGGGTTGACCAGATGTACCTTGGCCGAGATACCCAGCATCGAGCGAAGCTGCTCGGTGATGGTGCGCTCCAGCCGCTCGATCGACTTGACGTCGTCCGAGAAGAAGGACTCGCTCATCTCGACGTTGACGTCGAAGGTGTCGGTGTTGTTGACGCGGTCGAGCACGATCTGATAGTTGGGCGTGATCTGGTCGCCGCTGACCTTGAGCAGCACCTCCTCGATCTGCGAGGGGAAGACATTGACGCCGCGGATGATGAGCATATCGTCGGTGCGTCCCGAGGGCTTACGCATACGGATGTGCGTTCTGCCGCACTTGCAGGGCTCGTCGGTCAGCGAGCAGATATCGCGGGTACGGTAGCGCAGGATGGGGAAGCCCTCCTTGGTGATGGCCGAGAAGACCAGCTCGCCCGTCGCGCCCATAGGAAGCACCTCGCCCGTATCGGGATCGATGATCTCGGGGATGAAGTTGTCCTCCCAGACGTGCATACCGCACTGATGCTCGCACTCGCCCGAAACGCCGGGGCCGAGGATCTCGGAAAGACCGTAAATGTCGTAGGCCTTGATGCCGAGCGCCTCCTCGATCTTGGCTCTCATATCCTCCGACCAAGGCTCGGCGCCGAAAATGCCGACCTTGAGCTTGAGCTGATCCTTGACGCCCATCTTCTGCACCTCTTCGCCAAGATACATCGCGTAAGAGGGCGTGCAGCACAGAACGGTCGCCTCGAAATCGATCATCGTCTGAATTTGCAGCGCCGTATTACCCGAGGAGATCGGGATGACGGTCGCGCCGACCCGTTCAGCACCGCCGTGCGCGCCAAGACCGCCCGTAAACAGGCCGTAGCCGTATGCGATCTGCACGATGGAGGTGTCGTCGATGCCCAGACCGTTCATCATACGGGCGACACACTCCGCCCACATATCCAGATCGTTTTGGGTGTAGCCGACGACGATGCGCTTGCCCGTCGTGCCCGACGATGCGTGGACGCGGACGATGTTCTTGAGCGGCTCAGCGAATAGCCCATAGGGATAATAGTCGCGAAGGTCGCTCTTATAAGAGAAGGGAACGAGGTGGAGATCCTCGACGCCGTGAATATCGGAGGGCTTGAGTCCCTTGGCATCCATACGGTTGCGGAAGCATTCCACGCGCTCGTACATACGGGCGACCTGAGCGCACAGACGCTCGGACTGAAGCTTTTTCAGCTCCTCGCGGGGCATACATTCGATTTCGGGGGTTCTGATGGACATTGTCTTTTCCTTTCTTTGACTTGCTTGGCTTAAGCTTTAGTGGAGGGCTTGCGAAGATTCAGAATGATACCCAGCGCGACGGACAGCAGTGCCGCCAGCATCACCTGATACTCGGAGGGGAGCATAAAGGTGACGGTGTGCGCGGGAATCCAGAAGATGGGGACGGTCTTGAAGAGCGTGAAGGAAACGAAGCGCTTCCAATCGACGGCATCAATGACCTCGCCAAGCGTTACGCCCTTGCCGTTCTGCGCGCGCAGGGCAAGGTAGGTGTCGGAGCATTTGTGAACGGCCATAAAGGTCGGACCAAAGGTCAGATTCATCGTGGCGGCGGTGGCAAAGGCGCGGATGAGGCGGTACCACACGCCATCGGTCGCCAACGTGCTGCCGGGCAGCAGCTTGGCGGCGATCATTGCGCCCGATCCGAGGAAGAAGATCTTCATCATATAGGTGATCCAAATACCGATCAAACCCCAGATGACGATGCGGGCGATAAGGTATGCGGGCTTGGAAAACTTGCCCGATGCCATTTTGATGGCGATCAGCTCGCCCGCCGTTGCCAGAAGGGCGAACTTGACAAATCCCATCAGATAAGGGTGGTTGCCCGACAGGGATTCAAACACCTCGCGTGTGGCGGGGATGATGAGAACTGCGGCAAAGACGGCAAACACCGCGATGATGAAGGCCAGCATCGCGCTGCCGTATGTTTTTTTGTTTTCAGACATAGCGGTATCTCCTTATGCAGTATTACTGCGGGGGGTTACGCGGCGTGTTACGCGTGGTTATAACCCAGCTCGAACGCCTTGAGGTTGACCTCGAGGAACTTGGGCGGGACGGTCTCGCGGATGGTCTCGAGCCACGTATCGTAGGGAATGTCGGTGCTTTTTGCCATCACGCCGATCAGAACGACGTTGACGGCCTTGATGCTGCCTGCCTCGGTGGCAAGAGCGAGCGCGTCGACGGCGGTGGTGTTGACCTTGGCGGACAGCTTGTCGAGACTGTTCTCGGGATAAGCGGCCGCGCCCGTGATGACGGGCATCGGGTTGATGCGCTGGTCGTTGACGATGAGACGGCCGTCCGCCTTAAGTGCGGGCAGCGCGCGGTATGCCTCGAGCAGCTCGAAGGCAAGGACAATGTCGGCCTCGCCGTCACCGATGATGGGGGAGTGTACCTTCTCACCGTACTTGACGTAGGTCACGACGCTTCCGCCGCGCTGGCTCATACCGTGTACCTCGGACACCTTAACGTCGTATCCCATACGGATGACGGCACCGCCCAGAATGCGGCTTGCCAGCAGAGTACCCTGACCGCCGACACCGACGATCATAATATTTCTCGTGTTATTCATAGCGATCTCTCCTTTCAGTCTGCCTTGCGAATCGCGCCGAACGGGCAGACACCGATGCAAAGACCACAGCCGTTGCACTGGGTTGCGTCGATATGTACCGCGCCGCTCTCATCCACACTGATGGCAGGGCAGCCCAGCTTCATACAAAGCTTGCACTTGCGGCAAGCGTCGGTGATCTCGCAATGTCCCTCGTACTTGACCGACTTGAGCAGCGCGCAGGGACGCTGTGCGATGATGACGGAAACGTCATCGCGTGCCGTTTCCTCGCGGACGACGGCCTCAAATGCCTTCAGATCGAAGGGATCGCAAACCGTGACGTGCTCGATGCCGAGCGCGCCGCACAGCTTGACGAGGTCGACCTGACGGGTCGCCTCACCGCGAATGGTCTTGCCCGTGGTGGGGTTCTCCTGATGTCCCGTCATACCCGTGATGGAGTTGTCGAGAATGATGACGGTATTCGCGCCCTTGTTGTAAACGATATCGGAAAGACCCGTGATACCCGAGTGCATAAAGGTCGAGTCACCGATCACGGAGACGAGCTTCTTGTTGAATTCTGCGCCCTGCACCTTGGCCATACCGTGCGCGGCACTGATGGACGCACCCATACAAATGGTCGTATCGACCGAGGCGAGCGGTGCGACCGCGCCAAGCGTGTAGCAGCCGATGTCGCCCGATACGGTCAGACCCAGCTTTTTCAGCACGTAGAAGGTGCCTCTGTGGGGGCAGCCGGGGCAAAGCACGGGGGGACGGTTGGGAATGGTCTCCTCGGGACGGATGCAGCAGGGCTCATCCTCGCCAAGCACCGCCTTGCGGATCATAGCGGGCGTGTACTCGCCCAGCAACGTGAAATGCTCCTTACCCTCGACGGCAAGACCGAGCGCGCGGCACTCGTTCTCGATGAAGGGATCAAGCTCCTCGATGACGTAGACCTTGTCGCAGGATGCGGCAAAATCGCGCAGAAGGGTAGCGGAGAGCGGCCAGACCATACCCAGCTTGAGGTAGTTGACCTTGTCACCCAGCGCCTCCTTGGCATATTCGTATGCGATACCTGCCGTGATGACACCGATCTTTGCGCCGTTGTCCTCGCGCACGTTGAGCGGCGAGGTGGCGGCGTAGTCGGCCAGACGGCGGGTGCGCTCCTCGACGATGACGTGGCGACCCTTGGCCATAGCGGTCATCATGACGTGCTTGGGGATGTTCTTCTCATAGGGCTTGACGGCGACCGCCTGACGCTCGCCTACCTCGACCAGACTCTGCGAATGCGAGACGCGGGTGGACAGACGCACGAAGACGGGCGTGTCAAACTGCTCACTCAGCTCGAAGGCGAGCTTGGTGAAATTCAGACAGTCGGACGAGTCGGAGGGCTCGAGCATAGGGATCTTGGCCGCGCGTGCGTAGTGGCGCGAATCCTGCTCGTTCTGCGACGAGTGCATACCGGGGTCATCTGCGACGCAGAAGACCGCGCCGCCCGTCACGCCGATGTAGCTGTCGGTGAAGATGGCGTCGGCCATCACGTTCAGACCGACGTGCTTGCAGCAGGACATCGCGCGACCGCCTGCGATGGCGGCACCGACCGCGGCCTCTGCCGCGACCTTTTCGTTGGGAGCCCACTCAACGAACACGTCGTCAGCGGGGTAATTTGCCATACATTCGGTGATCTCCGTCGAGGGCGTGCCGGGGTAGGAGGAGACGAAATGAACGCCCGCCTCGTATGCGCCCTGCGCCACGGCAGCGTTGCCGAGTAACAGTTTTTTCATAATATATCCTTCTTTCCTTGAATTGACTTATTTGATCTGTTGTGCGACCAGACTCTCACCGCAGTAGATCTCGCGCAGACGGGGCTTTTCGATCTTGCCCGTGGCGTTTCTCGGTACTTCGGCAAAAATGATCTTGCGAGGCCGCTTATAGCGCGGCATACCGTTACAGAAGCTGTTGATCTCGTCCTCGCTCAGCGTGTGATCGGGCTTGATCTCAATGATCGCGGCTGCGATCTCACCGAGTCTTGCGTGGGGCAGACCGATGACGGCCACGTCCTTGACGGCTTCGTGGCGGCGGATAAAGTTTTCGATCTCGACGGGGTAGAGATTTTCGCCACCTGTGATGATGACGTCCTTTTTGCGGTCGACGAGGTAGATGAAGCCGTCCTCGTCCTCCATTGCCATATCGCCCGTGAGCAGCCACTCGCCGTGAAGCGTCTCGGCGGTCGATTTTTCGTCGTTGTAATAGCATTTCATCACGCCGGGACCCTTGGCGCAAAGCTCGCCAACCTCACCGCGCGCGACGGGATTGCCGTTTTCATCCGCGATGCGGACCTCCCAGCCGTAGCCGGCCTTGCCGATGGCACCGACCTTGTCGACGTTCTCCACGCCAAGGTGGACGGTGCCGGGGCCGATGGACTCGGACAGACCATAGTTGGTATCATACTGATGATGGGGGAAGACGGTCAGCCAGCGGCGGATGAGCGAGGGAGGCACGGGCTGCGCGCCGATGTGCATCAGGCGCCACTGTGCCAGCTCGTAATCCTCCAG
>JAGBTR010000161.1 GCA_017631215.1 Clostridia bacterium
GAGGAAAAATGTTGACAAACATTTTTGCCTCGGGGCGGAAATATCGATAGCTGACGCGCCGCACCACGGGAATCCAAAGGGCAGAGCCCCCGCAAGAGTTTTGCGTTCGCGCTTGCGCGATGCTCACGCAAGTGAGCAAGCAAAATCTCTGGGAACTCGGCTTGCCGAGTTCGGATTTCTTGCTTCGTTCTTTGCCACAAGGCAAAGAATGAAGACCACTTCCCGCGAGCGCGCGCCCGAAGGGCGCAGTGTGAGCGTAACGAGGAGAAGTTGTTCAGCACACAACCCATTTTTGCAATTTTTTTAACAAGAATATGCACCTTGCCCAGTTTACCGCGACGGAATATACCCATATTTGCCATTTTTGGTCTTGTAATCCTGCAAAAAAAATGTTATACTTAAATAAAGTAAAACGCGAAAGCGCAAGAAAAAAGGAACTACCGTTATGAAAGAAAAGCTCAAAGCCTTCGGTAAACGCTATTTTATCGACGCGATGGGCGCTATGGCCCTTGGCCTCTTCGCCTCGTTGCTGATCGGTACCATCTTCGGTACGGTCGCTGATCTCATCACCAAAAACACCACCGCCTCCGCACTCCTTTGGATCGCCTCCTGCTTCACCACCGTCGCAAGCTACGCCAAGGCCGCCACGGGTATGGCCATCGGCGTCGCGATCGCCTACAAGCTGGGCGCTAAGCCCCTCGTCGTCTTCTCGTGCGCCGCGGTCGGTGCTATGTCCAACGCTATGGGCGCCGTGATGAACGGCGGTGCCATCGCCGCCTGGGCGTCGACCTCCAATACGGTCGGTGAGGGCATCTTCTACAGTGCAGGTCCCGCGGGCGCCTTCTTTGCCGTCATCATCGCGGCTGAGATCGGTCAGCTTGTGGCGGGTAAGACCAAGGTGGATATCCTCGTTACCCCCGTCGTCACGCTGCTCGTCGGCTTTGCGGCAAGCTGGCTGCTGTGTCCCCTCGTTTCCTACGTGATGTATTATCTCGGCGTGTTCATCGCCACCGCTACCACCTTCGCGCCCTTCTGGATGGGTATCGCTGTGTCCGTCGTGGTCGGCGTCATCCTGACGCTCCCCATCTCGTCGGCGGCCATTTGTGCGATGATCTTCTCGGCGTCGGCGCTGACGGCGGCCGAGGCGGCAGGAACGGCAACGGGTCTGCTCCTCGCAGGCGGCGCGGCTACGGTCGGCTGCTGTGCCCAGATGGTCGGCTTTGCCGTGATGTCCTTCCGCGTCAACGGCTGGGGAGGCCTTGTCTCGCAGGGTCTTGGTACCTCGATGCTCCAGATGCCCAACATCTGCCGCAAGCCTCAGGTCTGGATCGCCCCCACGCTGGCGGCGGCCGTGCTCGGTCCCTTCTCGACACTGCTCTTTAAGCTGGAATGCACGGGCGTTTCGGCAGGTATGGGCACGTGCGGTATGGTCGGCCCCATCGGCATCATTTCGACGATGGAGCACTCGGCGATGATGTGGCTGGGCATTCTTGTGCTGTGCATCGTTGCCCCCGCTGTCCTCTCGCTTCTGTTCAGCCTCTTGATGGAAAAGCTGGGCTGGTACAGCAAGGAGGATCTGCGTCTGGCAGACTAATCAAAACCAAGTGGCGACTTTCTGCGGAGAGTCGCCTCTTTTTTTATGCATAACGGTTGACGGCAGGCGCTTTTTTCTGTATAATAGAGAAAAGTGATTCTGTACGGAGGTTACCATATGAAAGCATACCCCCGCATTCTGACCGTTTTTGTGTGCGCGCTGCTGCTTCTTTCTACGCTCGTTTCTTGCGCGCCCACCACGCCCCCCGACATCCCCGACGTGCCCGATGTGCCCGACGTGCCCGATGTGCCCGATGTGCCCGATGCTCCCGTGACGCCGGACGAGCCCGATGCACCGGTGGTGCCCGATGAGCCCGTGATGCCCGAGGAACCGCTTGAGCCGCTCCCCGTCAATAGCTTTTCCCCCGTCGGCGAGAAGGCGGGCAAGCCGTTTTTGAACGAGTCGAGCGTGCCGCGCAAGACACTTGCACACGGCATCACCCGCTTTATGCTGATGCAGGAGTATAATCCGCACCTGCCCTTCAACGTCGCCTGCCATATCGAGGCCACGCGCATCACGGCGATGCTCCCCGCGGGCATCGACCTCTCGGCGATGGTCGTCTCGTTTAGCGATACCGTGGACGTCTTTTTGGGCGATAAGCGCATCTTCGACGGCGACACGCTGGATCTGCGCGAGCCGCTGGTGCTGACCACCGTCAACAGCGCGGGCAAGAGCGCCAACGTGATATTGGACGTCCAGACGCTGCGCACGGGTCTTCCCTCGGTCGCGCTGACGGTTGAGGAGTTCGCTGAGATCAATTCCAAGGAGGAATACCGCACGTCGACCTTCTATCTGGGCGGCGGTGACCCCGCCATCTGCGACTATGCCACCGAGCTGACGGTCAACGTCGGCGCGCAGGTCAAGGGTCGCGGCAATTCCAGCTGGGGCTACCCCAAGCGCAGCTTCACCGTCAAGCTGGACGAAAAGAAGAACCTTTTGGGGCTGGGTCGCTCGCGCAACTGGACGCTGGTCTCCAACTATCAGGATAAGTCGCTGATGCGCAACGAGATTGCGGCACAGCTGTCCGAGGCGTTCGGTCAGGAGGTCACGATGAACACGCGCAGCGTCGATCTGTGGCTCAACGGCGAATACTGGGGCAATTACCTGCTCATTGAAAAGATCGAGCTTGAGTCGGAGAGGATCGACCTGCCCGACTACGACGAGGTCGTCGATCCCTTTCAGGCGGGCGTCCTGCTTGAGTGGGACGGTCACGTCAACGAGGTAGGCGAGGCGCAAAAGGCGCAGTGGCAGCAACGGACGGAGAACGTGACCTACGACCCCGTCGCGGACGTCCACTTTATGCGGGTGGACGGAGGCTGGCTCGTCATCCACAAGCCCTCGCCCTCGGTGATCACGGACGAGCAGCTTGAGCGGATCGAGACGGTCGTGCTGGGTGTGAACGCCGCGATGCAGGCGCGCGATTACGCACGTCTTTCGGAGTGCATCGATATGGATTCGTTTGCCTCGTGGATGCTGATTGAAGAGCTGATGAAGAATATGGACTCGCGCTTCCACAGCAGCTGTTATATGTATTTCGGCAAGGACGGCGTGCTGCATATGGGTCCCGTCTGGGATTTCGATATGTCGCTGGGTAACGCCAACTACGGCGGCATCGAGGATCCGAACGGTCAGTATATCTCCTCCTCGCGCTGGTATAAGCAGCTCGTGCGCATTCCCGAATTCTGTGAGCTGCTCGCCGAGAAGATGGGCGCCGCGGGCAATGTGCTCAACGCGATGCCAAAGTATATCGACGACTATGCCGCTATGCTCGACCGCTCGCAGAAATATAACTTCGAGCGCTGGGATATTCTGAATATCAAGGTCGGCTGGAACCCGCAGAGCGTGGTCGATGCCAACACCTACGAAAAGCAGATCACACTGCTCAAGAATTACTACACGGCGCGACTCGACGTCGTGCGTGAGTACATCATCGGTCTGACCGAGAGCATCGATCAGGGCACGACGGGCGTCGTCCTGCCGAGCGGTGCTCCGACCGCTCCCACCAAGGGTCTGACGCTTTGGACGGGCGCCGCACACGCCGAGGACGTTCGCTCGCTCAAGCATATCGTCAGCTTCTCGCCCGCCCTCGATCTTTCCGACTACGCCGAGGACGGCGTGGTCTGTATGACCTACTGGATCAGCTCGCTTAGCACGCTGACCTCGGGGCACCAGTTTGAGCTGACCTCGTCGGGCGGCCCCGATAGGGGCGAGTTCACCTGGGCGCTCAACCCCGCAAAGCAGATGAAGGCGGGCTCGTGGCAAACGCTGTACCTGCCGCTCTCGGAGTTTACACAGCAGAGCGGCGGCGTCACCCCCGACCTTTCCCATATCAACTATTTCCGCATCTACATCCACGTCGGTCAGACCGAGCATTTCTACGTCTCCGACCTGCGCGTGATGCATCTGGATGAGATCGAATAAGACAAAAAATGATCCCGACAGCACCACACGGTCTGTCGGGATCATCGTATATGCAGGGAAAACGGTCGCGCGGTCATAGCGGCGGGGCGACTGTGTCCCTATTCTTCTGTGTATAGCTCATCATAGTACCAACGCATTGGGTTTTCGCAAATGTATCTCACGGTCTCTTCATAATCCTCTCGGCAGCGGATCACGTGCTCATAAAAAGATGTTTGGAACAGCTTCCCCGTTTGACCGAGCCTTTTGCATTCTCTCGTCGTTAACGATTTATACGCACAAACGATATCCATTACTGTAGGGCGGGGGCTTGCTCCCGCCGTATCACCTGCCAAGATGAGGATCGCGTGGATATGGTTGGGCATGATCACGTATTTATCGATCGAAAGGCTGGGATAGCGGTCCTCGAGCAATAATAATTGTTCCTCCGCGATCGTCCCCAATGCCGTATACTCGATCCCGTTCGCTTCGGCGGGAGCAAGCCCCCGCCCTACGATGTGAGATAGTACACACCTTCTGTTTTGAGTACATATCGTAACAAAATATGCACCTGCTCCGCTATAATCGTAATGATCAAGTCGCGGATGCTTCCTTTTGGGCAGATCTTTTTTGTTATTCGGATCAGACCGTGAGGATCCTTCGCTTGTCACGCCTTACCCCCTTTACTCCCGACGAGCTGGCGTGCCCAGTTGATCTTGCGCAGGAAGATGAAGCCGAAGATGCACTTGAGCACCTCAGCGAGATTGCCCGCGATAAACAGCCAGTGGATGGAGATGTCGGTGAAGCGGGAGAGCAGCAGGACGGCGGGGACGACGATCACCCACATATACACGCTGTCGAAGAGGAAGGTGATGCCCACTCGACCGCCCGAGCGAAGCGTGAAATAAGCGGCGTGCGCGTAGGAGAAGAAGGGCATCGCACAGCCCGAGATGACGATCATATAGGTCGCCAGCGAGCGCACCGAGTCGGGGGAGTTGTAGAGCAGAGGGAAGACCTGCGCCACGCCGATGAGAAGCAGACCGATGCCGCCCGCGCAGGTGACCGAAAAGGCGATCATCTTGCGGTCGGTGTCGCGTGCGCGCTCGATCTCGCCCGCACCGAGCTGATTGCCCACCACGATGGCGATGGCACTGCCCAGCGCCAGATAAACGACAGAGAACAGATTGATGACGGTCGTGCCGATGTTCTGCGCCGCCACGACCTCAAGACCGCGCGTCGAGTAGCACTGATTGCGCATCGTGATGGCGATCGCCCAGAAGACCTCGTTGGCCATCAGGGGAAGACCCTTGACGGCGATCTGACGGGTCAGCGTGCTCGGCATATACAGCGAGCGGTACGCCCCGACCAGATAAGGACAAGCCGCTGTGTGCGTGTGACCCCAAAGGACGAGGATGCCCAGCTCGACAAAGCGCGAGATGACGGTAGCAATGGCCGCACCCTGCACGCCCAGCGCGGGCGCACCGAGC
>JAGBTR010000029.1 GCA_017631215.1 Clostridia bacterium
ATCGCCGCCTTGGCGGTCGCCTCGTTGTCTACGACGATATTTTGCAGATTGGCACCCAGTGCCGTCTCAATGGCGGTAATATAGCGATCCTCGACCGAAATGATCTGTGAGAGCGGACCGTAAATGGTGCCGCAGGGCACGCCGTGTGCATCGCGCACGTTGCCCGCCGCGTATTCCTTCATCACGTAGCGAACGCTGTTGGCGTAGCCCTCGAAATGCTCCTCCATCGAGCGGTAGGTCGCAATGCGCTGGGACAGTCCATCCGCGTGCAGCTTGGCGCGGTTCAGCTCGGCCGTCTCGCTCTCGTACGCCTCTTGTGCGACGAGCAACGCCTCATCAAGCGCCGCCGTCTGCTCGTCAAGCGAGGTCAGGCGCTCGTCGTATTCGGCAATGGTCTTGCGAAGCGCAGTGGCCTGCTTATCCAGATCCTCCGATACTTGAATATAACCGTCCAGCTCGCTTCTCATACTGTCGTTCTTTCCGTCGTCGCTCTCACGCGCGCTCTCAATGACAGACAAGCGCACGCGCACGTCGGTCGCCTGCTCCTCAAGAGACAGCACGTCATTTTGTGCCGTCGCCAAATTCAGCTCGAGCGTTTCAATGCGCGCCGCATTCTCGCCCTGCTCGGTCTGCAGCGTTTCCTGCTCGACCTGAAGCGCGGCGACCTGCTCCCGATGCTCGACCATGCGCGTTTGGTGAACGGTACAGCCCTCCACCTCGTTCTGCATCGAGCGGTCGGTGCTTTCAATGCTTCCCTGCGCGGCGGCGATCAGCTCGCGCGCGTGCCCGACGTTGCTTTCCTTGACGCGGTGATCGCTGTCAAGCGTATGGATCTCGTCGGTCAGTGCGCGAATGCGCGTCAGCAGCTCCTCGCTCTCGCGCTTGTTGGTCTGCGACTGCTCGAACAGATGGTTGTTCTGCTCCTCCATCGAGGTCACAGCCTCCTCGGCGCGCTCCATCTCAAAGGTTGAGTGATTGAGGTTTTCCTCTGCCACGTCAAGCTCGCGACGAAGGCGCTCGGTATCATACAGCCAAAGGCTGACGTCGGCACGCTTTTTGTTCTCGATCAGCTCCAGCGCGCGCTTGGCACGCTCGGACTCCTTCTCCAAGGGGCCGACCTGCGCCTCAATGACACTGTAAATGTCACGAATGCGAGTCATATTGTCCTCGGTCTGCTGCAGCTTGCGCTCTGCCTCGGTCTTGCGGTGGCGGTATTTGGCGATACCCGACGCATCCTCAAAGATGGAGCGTCGCTCCTCGCTCTTGCGCGAGATCATCTCGGCAATACGACCCTGACCGATGATGGAATAACCGTCTCGGCCGATACCCGTATTCATAAACAGCTCGTAGATGTCCTTGAGACGCACCGCACGGCGGTTGATAAAATACTCGCTCTCGCCCGCGCGATAGTAGCGACGGGTGACCGTCACCTCGTCATAGGGGCACTCCAACCGACCGTTTTCGCCGCGGTTGTCAAACGTGACCGAGACCTCGGCGTATCCCATCGGCTTGCGGCTGTCCGCACCGCCGAAAATGACGTCCTCCATCTTGGAGCCACGCAGCGTCTTGGACGAGATCTCACCCAAGACCCAACGCATAGCGTCCGAAATGTTGGATTTGCCACTTCCGTTGGGACCGACAATAACGGTCACGCCCGTTGCGTCGCTCGTCACCGACGCCTTGCCCGTGGGGTTGACCACGGCGCCCTCGGCATCGAAGACCAGCTTGGTCTTATCGGGAAAGGACTGCAAGCCCTGCATTTCCAGTGATTTTAAGTACAAGGTTGCATACCTCCTGTTTTGTGGTATATCTTCAAAAATCAGATGATCGTCAGCTTGAGTTGCGTGCCCGTGAGCGTGTCACACTCTCTCACGCGCACCTCTGACACGCCGTAGTGCTCGATCAGCGCGCGCACGTTCGTTCTCCGCTGTCCCAGCGCCTGTGATTGCTTTCCTCGCGGAATATCGAAGCAGGCGACGCGTCCCTCGGTCGAGACACAGCCGTCAAGCAGTGCCTCCATACGCGCCAGAAACAGCGCACCGTAGCACAGCTCGCCCAGCGCGGGATGATTCGCACCACCCACCACGCGCGACGAGGACAGCGTCTCGGAGGCGCAAAGCCCCACGCGAAGCAATCCGACGTCCCGCTCCTCGAGCAGCGCCAGAATGGGCGCGCACCGACGTGCCGCCTCGGCGTTGTCGATGGGCGTGTAGCTGCCCGCCCGCATCATCGCGGCAAGCGCCGTACCGTCGAATACGACGGTCGGATAGATCCTCATAGCGCGCGCGCCCAGATCGCAGATCTCACGCGCCGTCGCCATTTCCTTGTCGGCATCCGATGCGGGCAATCCCAGCATCATCTGCCCGACAAGCGTATATCCGCGCGACACGATGCGGCGGCAAGCGTCTCTTGCCTCGGCGGCCGTATGACCGCGACGGCAGGCGGCAAGCACGCCGTCATCCATACTCTGCAAGCCCAGCTCGATCGCCGACACCGTAAAGGGCGTCAGCGCGTCCAGCACGTCCTCGCTCACTGCGTCGGGGCGGGTGGAAAAGCGGATACCGCTCACCTGACCGGCATCAACGTAGGTTTGAGCAAGACGGAGCAACGCAAGCATCAAAGATCGGTCAATGGCGGTAAACGAGCCGCCGAAATAGGCGATCTCCACCTCAGCATCGGGCGCAAGCGTAGCAAGAGCTGTCTCGATCTCTGCCTGCACGCACGAGATATCAAACTCGCCGTGTCCCGAGATGGCGCACTGATCGCAAAAGACGCATCGGTGCGGGCATCCCATATGCGGAATGAAGATGGGGACGGTCTTATGGCGCGCACCCGTCAAGCGACTCATTCCTCGTTCATTCCGAACAGTGCCAGCGCCGCACCTGCGGCCGCCTGCTCGGCCATTCGCTTGGAGCGTCCCTCGCCGCGACCGATGACGTTGCCGTTGAGCTTTGCCTCAACAACGAACGTCTTGCGGTGGTCGGGGCCCGACTCACCCACCGTCACGTACTCGAGGAAATCGCCCTCGTTCTGCTGAACAAACTGCTGAAGTCGCGTCTTGCAATCGCCGTGGAAGCCGCCCGGCTTAAGCGCGGCAATGGCCTCCGAGATAAAGGGCAAAAGGAATTCGGTCACACGCGCCTTGCCCGCGTCCAAATACAGCGACGCCAGCAGTGCCTCAAAGGCATCTGCCACGATGGACGGACGGTGGCGACCGTTATTGCGATCCTCACCCTTGCCAAGATGCAAATAATTGCCCAGCCCGATCTGCTCGGCATAGCCTGCGAGGGCTCTCTCGCAGACGACGTCGGCGCGCATACGCGTCAGGTCACCCTCGGGACAATCCTTGAAATGCTCAAACAGATATTCACTGGTAATGATCGAGAGGACGGAGTCCCCAAGGAACTCCAGCCTTTCGTTGCAAAGCAGATGGTGCTCGGGCACGCCCAGCTCGTTCGAGTAGGACGAATGCGTCAGTGCGCGCTCCAGAAGCGCTCTGTCACGGTAGGTATACCCCATAGCCGCCTCCAGCTGTTCGGGAGGCAACGGATAGTTTGCCATACTGCTCACTCCTTTCAAATTTGTTTGTTTCTGATCTTACGATTCGCTCGGTGCGCTCTCTTCCTTTTTCTCCTCGACAGGACGCGCCATAGCGGCGGTAATGTCCGCGATGGTCGAGGACGAGGCGTAAGCGACCGCCTGACGGATGGCGTTCTTGAACGCCTTGGCATTCGACGAGCCGTGCGCCTTGAGAACGGGCTTGGAAATGCCCAGAATGGGCGCACCGCCGATCTCGTTGGCGTCGAAGCGACGCTTCATATCGCCGATCTCGCGCTTGATCAACAGCGCCGCCAGCTTTCCTCGGGCTCCTTCAAAAAAGAGCGGGCCCTTTCCTGCATGCAGGAACACATTTTTCAGATTGCCCATGAGCAGCTTGCCCATGCCCTCGATGGTCTTGACGAGAATATTGCCCGTAAAGCCGTCGCACACCAGCACGTCGCAGGCGTCCTTCATAAGCGTATTTCCCTCGACGTTACCGACGAAATTGATATCCTCGCAAGCAGCCAGACGCGCGTGGGTCGCCACGTACAGCGGCGTGCCCTTGCACTCCTCGCTGCCGTTGTTGAGCAGACCCACGCGGGGGCTCTCCAGACCGTACAGCGTCTTCATATAGGCCGAGCCCATACGTGCAAACTGCTCCAGATTCTGCTCGGTGACCTCCACGTTCGCGCCCGTGTCGAGCAAGAGAACGGGATTGGCAAGCGGCAGAATGGTCGCAATGCCCGCGCGCTGAAGACCCTTGATCTTACGCACGATGAGCATCGCGCCCGTAAACAGTGCGCCCGTGTTACCCGTGCTGACAAAGGCGTCGCCCTTGCCTTCGGCGAGCATACGAAGTCCCGTCGACATCGACGACTCCTTCTTGGCTCTCATCACGCAGACGGGATCATCCTCCATCGTGATGACCTCGGTGGTATGTACGATCTCGAAGCGAGCAAGATCCACACCCTGCTCCGCCGCAATCTCGCGGATGGCGGTCTCGTCACCGACGAGCGTGTATTCAATCGACGGATCGAGCTCCTTCGCCGCCGCAAAAGCGCCAATCGTCGTCTCGCGCGGTGCGTTGTCGCCACCCATCACGTCAACAATGATTCTCATATGTATTACCTCACGTTATACAGTTTGATA
>JAGBTR010000162.1 GCA_017631215.1 Clostridia bacterium
ATCAGCCCCAGACAAACGTAGACCAGCGCGCTCTTGAGCGAGTGCGTACCGCCGTAGGTCGAAAGACCGCCCAGGCCAATCAGGGCAAGGAGCAGAAGGATCATCCAATCCGCGCCCTTCATACAAAGTCTGCGCTTGCCGCACAGCAGCTTGACAAGATACCCCAGCAGCGTGACGCTCACCAAAAGCGAAAGCGTCAGCGTCGGGCGGGGGAGAAGCGAGCAAAACGGTACCAGCGCGACCGAGAGCAGCATACCGATCTCGGGGTCGTGCAGGACGAGCCAGACAAGCAACGTGACACACAGCGCGCCAACGATTCGATACGGCGCGATCCACACGGTCAGCACGCCAACCAGAATGGCGAGGATGAGCGACTCCAGATGGTGCTCGCGTCCGCTCTCGCCGCACGAGGTCAATCGCTCCTCGGGAATGGCAAAAAAGCGAAGCACCACGACGCGCAGGATGGAGCTGTGGCGAATACACCACGCCAACGAACGCGAGGAGGAAAACAGCGGGAGCGACGCAACGATCAACGTCGCACCCGTGATCAGGTGCATCGTCGAGGGCGTCAAGACGTACAACGCGCCCACCATATAATAGGTGACGACCGAGGAGCACCCGAAGAACAAAAGGAACACACCATAGGTGTTGACACTGCAGCACAGGAGAGCGCGTCCGAGCATACGGACGAGACGGAGCACGGCACTCCGCTCCAGCACCGAGGCAAGATAACGCCGTGCACGAAAGGCCATACGGTCGCTCCGTTTACGGCGGCTCTGCAAAAGCCGTCTCAAAAAGCCGGGCTCGCGCGCATTGTCCTCGTCGGAGGCGCCCGTCAGCAATCGGCCGATCACGCCGGACAGAACAAGGGCATACAGCCACGCGGAAAAGCGGTGGAGTGCACGCAGAATGACGCTTCGATTACGCGTCGGTGTCTGTTTGGATCGATTCATCGCGCACCTCCTTTGCCGCCTCGGCCACGTCAGGCTTGGGCTTGCGTTTTTTCTTTTTTGGGGGGATCGGCGGATGCGCCTCCATCCACGCCGCGTGCAGATCGGGGCGTCGCTCGGCCGTCAATGCCAGCGCCTGCTCCAATCGGTAAGCATCGACGCGCGCGTGGTCGCCCGAAAGCAGAATGGGCGGCACCTCGCGGTCGTGCCAGACGGCGGGCTTGGTGTACTGCGGATACTCGAGAAGTCCCGACGAGATGCTCTCGTTTTGGTAGCATTCCTCGTCTGCCAGCACACCGTCAACCAGGCGCGCCACGCAATCCACGAGGATGCAGGCGGGAATCTCGCCACCCGTCAGCACGTAATCGCCGATGGAAATTTCCTCGTCGACGATCTCATCCAGCACGCGACGATCCACGCCCTCATAGTGACCGCACAGCACGATCAATCGGTCGTAGTCTCGCGCCAGCTCCTCGGCGCGCGTCTGCGTAAGCACACGCCCCGCAGGGCTCATATAGATCACGCGGGTGCGCGGCCACGTCTCGTCGGACGCCGCGTCACGCACGTGCGAATAGCAATTCCAGATGGGCTGGGCAGCCATCAGCATACCCTTGCCGCCACCGTAGGGTGTATCGTCCACACGGCGGTGCTTGTCCTCGGAATAGTCGCGGATCTGGTGGGTCGCCACCTCGATCGCACCGCTCTTTTGTGCTCGACCGATAATGCTCGAGCCAAGCACCGTTTCCACGAGCTCCGGAAACAGCGTCATAATATCAAATCGCATCGACACGACCTCACCGCCTTTCACGCGTTTGTTCGTTCATCAGTCCTCAAGAAGACCGGGGATGGGGCGCACGTACACGCCGCTCTCCACGTCCACGCGCACCACGAAGGCGGGCACGTTGGGGAGAAGTCGCACGCCGCTCGGCGTTTTGACCGAGATCAGCTCCTGACCGCCAACGGTCTGCACGTCGCTGACGCGACCGTACTCCCGGCCGTCATCCGCATCGATCACGGGCAAGCCCTCAAGGTCGACGATAAAATACGCACCCTCGGCCAGCGGAATATCAGCACGCGCGGCGTACAGCGTCTCATTCTTGAGCAGCTCGGCGGCATCCATATCCTCGATGCCCTCCAGATGCATCAGCACTGTCTCCTGCTTGCGTCCCGTTTCCAGCACGCGGACGGCCTCGTACACCTCACCGCGGCGACGGTAGAGGCACTTCAACGATGCCAGCACCTCGGGCGAGTCGCAATAGGATTCCACTCTCACCCAACCGTGGCAGCCGTGCGTATTCTGCACGCGTCCACACTCCAAATAGTCCTTTTTTTGCATCGTTTGCCATCCTTTCTTGCAGAGAACAAAAATATCCGTATATCAGTATACCACAAAAAATCACGCTTTGCAAGTCTTTGACGCAACTTTCACACGCTTGTCCGTCTCGCTTTTCATATATTTTGCCGACAAAACAGATTATTTACAAATAAGGGCTTGCATTTTCACGACGAATTTGTTACAATAATAGCAATATATTCCACCAAAGGAGATCACAATGAATTTTTTGAGTATTTTGGAAGCAACCGCGACGGAGGGCGCGGCAGGCGGTAGCATGATCGGCACCATCTTGATGCTGGTTGCCGTCGTAGCCGTTTTCTTCTTTATGAGCCGCTCGCAGAAGAAGCAGGACCGCGAGGCCGCCAACATGAGAAATTCGCTTACGGTCGGTGACGAGATCACCACCATCGGCGGTATCATCGGTCGCGTTGTCAAGGTCACTGAGGAGACCATCGTCATCGAGACGGGCAAGGATCGCACCAAGCTGCACCTGCTCAAGAGCGCCGTCCGCTCGATCGACGTCCACGCCGCTGACACCATCGAGGCTGCCGAGAAGGCCGCCAAGACGGATAAGCAGTAACAATTGCAAGAAACAAGGAACGCTGCGTTGCGTTCCTTTTTCTTTGCGGCATATTCCCGCCGTGGCGCGCATATAGTAGAGCAAAACCACGGACGGAGGTCTTTTTATGAACACGACCGCAAGATGTGCCCCGCTCGCCTCCCCTGCTCGCCGTCTCGTCACCTCGCTCGCGCTCG
>JAGBTR010000163.1 GCA_017631215.1 Clostridia bacterium
GCCGCAGCGCGTCGAGGTGATGCGCTCCTGCAGCTCGCCCATCTCATTGGCCAGCGTCGGCTGATAACCGACCGCCGAGGGCATACGTCCGAGCAGTGCCGAGACCTCCGAGCCTGCCTGCGTGAAGCGGAAAATGTTATCGATGAAGAGCAGCACGTCCTGACCCTCGTCGTCGCGGAAATACTCCGCCATCGTCAGACCCGAGAGTGCCACTCGCATTCTCGCTCCGGGCGGCTCGTTCATCTGACCGTATACCAGCGTGGTATTGGCCAGAACGCCCGACTCCTTCATTTCGTTGTACAGATCATTGCCCTCACGGGTACGCTCGCCAACGCCCGTAAAGACGGACAGACCGCCGTGCTCCTTGGCGATGTTGTTGATCAGCTCCATAATGAGCACCGTTTTGCCGACGCCTGCGCCGCCAAACAGACCGATCTTACCACCCTTGGCGTAGGGGCAGATGAGGTCAATGACCTTAATACCCGTCTCAAGGATCTCGGTCGAGGTCGACAGCTCGCTGTATTCGGGCGCGCTCCGATGAATACTGCGGCGCTCCTTCGTCTCGGGTGCGGGTACATTATCGACCGCATCGCCGAGCACGTTGAAGATGCGTCCCAGCGTCTCGCGTCCAACCGGCACGCTGATCGAGCGCCCCGTATCGGCGACGGGCGTGCCGCGCTTCAGGCCATCCGTCGACGACATCGCGATGCAACGGACGACGTTATCGCCCACGTGCTGAGAGACCTCAACCGTCAGCGTGCGCTCGCCGATCGACATCGTCAGTGCGTTGTTGATGGCGGGCAGATAGCCCTCCTCAAAGCGCACGTCCACGACGGGACCCATCACCTGCGCGACCGTACCGCGCGGTGCTATCGTATTTTTTTCGATTTCTGACATAGGATTCGTCCTCCTTTAGCTGCCGCTTCCCGCAACGATCTCGGTGATCTCCTGCGTGATGGCACTCTGTCTTGCCCGATTGTATTCCAAACGGAGACCGTCGATCATCTCTTGCGCATTCTTGCCCGCGCTGTCCATAGCCGTCCGACGCGCGGCAATCTCGCAGGCAAAGCTCTCACGCACCGCGCTGAGCAATACGCCCGCGACGTATTCGGGCACTGCCGCATCGAGCACCGTTTGCTCGTCCGGCTCAAAGATCGCGCTTGCTACGTGCGTGCCCGTTTGCGACGGGTCTGCACAAAGCGGCAGGATCCAACGGACCTGCGCCTCCTGCGACAGCATCGAGTGGTAGTGCGTTCCCAAAACGCCGACACGGTCGTACCGCCCTTCGGCAAAGCCGCGGCACAGCTCGATCGCAAGTCCGAGTGCCTTGCCATAGTCAAACGACTCGGCATAGCATACCTCACCCCCCAGACGGTCGCAAGCTCGCTTACCGACAGGGATGCAATTTGCCTCGGAATATTCGCGAAGCAGACGGAACACGTTGGCGTTGTAGCCGCCCGCCATACCGCGGTCGCCCGCGATGACGACAAGGCAATCCACGCCGCCTCCCGTCTCGCCTCGCATATAGGGGCTTCGACGGCATTCGGGGCTGTTGATGAGCGGCTCGATCGCCCCTCTCACCGCCGCCTCGTAGTCGCGTCCCCGATTCATTGCCTCCATCGCACGGCGGATCTTGGACGAGGCAACCAGCCCCATCGCCGTCGTCAGATGCAAGGTCGAATCGACGCTTTTGATGCGGTTTCTTAGCTTTTTGATATCCGCACCCATCGCCTTACCTCAGCTCACCGAGTGCGCGCTTGAGCGTCTCTACGTCCGTCTCGTCGAAGTAACCCGACTCAAAGCGGCCAAGCAGCTCACCGTAGCGATTCTCGAGGTGCTCGTACAGACGCATCTCGTAGTGCGGCACGTCCTTGACGGCAACGCCATTCAGGTAGCCGTTGATGACGGCATAGACGATAGCAACCTGACAGCCCACGCGGACGGGGGCGTTTTTCTTTTGCTTGAGCACCTCGACGATTCTCTCGCCAAGAGCCAGTCTTGCCTTGGTATCGGCATCCAGATCACTGCCAAACTGGGCAAACGCCTGCAGCTCGCGGTATTGCGAATACAGCAGCTTGAGTTCGCCTGCCACCTTCTTCATAGCCTTGAGCTGTGCCGAGCCACCGACGCGGCTGACCGAAATACCGGGGTTGATGGCAGGCATAATGCCCGCGTGGAACAGCTCGGTCTCAAGGAATATCTGTCCGTCGGTGATCGAGATGACGTTGGTCGGGATATACGCCGACACGTCGCCCGCCTGCGTCTCGATGATGGGAAGCGCCGTGATGGAGCCGCCGCCGTATGCGGGATCGATGCAGACCGCACGCTCAAGAAGTCTCGAATGAAGATAGAACACGTCACCGGGATACGCCTCGCGTCCGGGAGGACGGCGGATCAGCAACGACAGCGCACGGTAGGCGACCGCGTGCTTGGAGAGGTCGTCGTACACGATGAGAACGTCCTTTCCCTGCTCGCGGAAATATTCCGCCATCGCGCAGCCCGCATAGGGCGCAACGTATTGCAGCGGCGCCGACTCGGAGGCCGATGCAGAAACGACGATGGTATAGTCCATCGCACCCGCTGCCGTCAGCTGATTGACGATGCTGACGACCGACGAGCTTTTCTGTCCGATCGCCACGTAAATGCAAATGACGTTCGTGTTTTTTTGATTGATGATGGTATCGATGGCGATCTCGGTCTTACCCGTCTGGCGGTCGCCGATGATCAGCTCACGCTGACCGCGACCGATCGGGATCATGCTGTCGATGGCCTTAATACCCGTCTGAAGCGGCACAGAAACGCTCTTGCGCTCGATGATACCGGGGGCCTGCGCCTCAGCGGGACGCGTTTCGGTCGTTTCGATAGGTCCCTTGCCGTCAATGGGCTGACCCAGCGCGTCGACCACGCGACCGAGCAACGCCTCGCCCACGGGAACAGACAGCACTCTTCCCGTGCGCTTGACCGACGAGCCCTCGCGGATATCGTTTTCATTGGAAAGGAGCGCGACGGAAACCGTCTCGTTCTCCAGATTCTGAGCAAGTCCCACGCTTCCGTCCTCAAACTCGAGCAGCTCGCTTGCCATACATTCGCGCAAGCCGTACACACGCGCGATGCCGTCGCCGACAAGGATAACGGTGCCTGTCTCCTTCATCTCAAGGCGCGCCTTGTAGTGACGGATCTGCTCCTTGATGATGCTACTGATCTCCTCAGGTCTTGTGCTCATGTGATATCACCTCTTTTACCTCTTGCAATCGATGGCGGAGCGAGCCGTCGATGACCCGTCCGTCCATCTCAACGATCACGCCGCCAAGCAGCGACGGATCGACCGTACAGGACAACTGCACGGCACGACCGCTCGCGCGCGACAGCTTTTGTGTCAGCGCAGCGATCTCATTCTCATTCAGCGGTACGGCGCTCGTCACACTCGCCACGCTGACCGACGTGCTGATATCCAGCAGTCGGCGGTATTCTTTGGCGCACGCATCGATGAGGCGGATACGCCCCTTCTCGCAGAGCAGCTGCAAAAAGGAGACGACCGTCTCGGGACAACACGCGCCGAAGCAGTGTGCCACCGTTTCCACGCGCTCTGCGCAGGCAATAGCAGGCGATGAGATCAGCTCGAGCAGCTCGGGATGCTCGTCGAGCGCCTCCGTCACCGTCTCCAGCGCGGTCATAAACGAGCTCTGCTCGCCCGTCTCCGAGGCCAGCGCAAACAGCGCCTCAGCATATTCCTTACTGATGTCCGTCACTGCCATCGCCGTCACCTATTTTGTCAATAAAATCACCGATCAGTGCGCGGTGATCGCTCTCGTTGACCTCGCGCTCAAGCATCTTTTCGGTCAGCGCGGTGCTGACCTCCACGATCTCGCGCTTCATGCCCTCGGTCGCTCTCTTGCGTTCAAGGGCCGCTTGCTCCTCTGCACGGCGGACGATGCCGTCGGCGCGCTCGTCGGCGTCCTTGACGATCTGCTGAGCGCGGCGCTTGGCCACGTCGGTCGCGTCGTTGATCCTTGCCTCGGCCTCGGCATCTGCCGTTGCCAGCTTGGCCGCCCAAGCGTCCCGATTTTCATCCGCGACGCGCTGTGCCTCCTCGGCGGCGGCATACTGATGCTCGATCGCCGTCTGACGGTCGGAGAGCACCTTGCGAATGGGCTTGAACAAGAAGATCTTGATCAGCCAGAACAGCAAGGCAAGGTTAAGAAGCGCGATCAAAATATTCCACAGATTGACGGATATGATATCCAAAAACTGCGGCTCGGACACGGCGGTCAACGCCATTCCTGTCAAAAGCTGCATACCTCTTGCTCCGTGCGATCAAAGCCCTGCCATGGTCGTGACCAGCAAGTCGACCAAGCGTCCGGGAGCAACAAAAATCAGCAGAATAGCGATGACGAGTGCATAAAGACCTGTCGTCTCTGCGATCACGCATCCGAACAGCATCGTCGAGGTGACCGCGCCCTTGCTCTCGGGCTGACGGCCAATGGCCTCACACGCCTTTGCGACAGCATTACCCTCACCGATACCGGGGCCGATACCTGCGATCATTGCCAAGCCTGCGCCCAGTGCGCACGCACCCAAAATCAAACCGATTGCCAATTCCATTTTCTTGTCCTCCAAAAATATATTTGTTATGATTGTTGTTCTTGCATTTTGATCTTCTTTTGCTCGCGCCGTAGCTTTCGCTTTTCGTATTCATCCTGCGGGAAGCCGTTCGAGACGTAGAGCATCGTCAGCACCGCGAAAATATACGCCTGCAAGCAGCCGCTGAACACGTCGAAGTAGACCGACAGCGCGGCGGGGATACCGATACGCAAAAGCGGGAATTCACCCAGCACGCCGGGCAACCAGCCGAACAGCTTTTGCGAAAGCCCCGAAAGTCCCGAGGCGACCAGCACCGATACGATCGTACCCGACAGAATGTTACCGTAGTGACGGAAGGCCATTGACACGGGCGTCGCCACCTCGCTGATGAGGTTCATCGGTGCGAGCACGGCAACGGGATCGCCAAAGCTCTTGATATAATGCCAGGGACCGGCCTTGAGCTTGTAGTAGGTGATCAGTGCAAACACGAGGATCGCCCAGCCGCCCGTGACGTTGATGTCCGAGGTGGGGGGGTACAGACCGATCAGCGAGGAAAGGCTGGACAGTGCCGACAGCGAAAGGATCGCCGCCACAAAGGGTCCAAAGCCCATAAAATATTCGCCCATATTCTCGCGCACCATACCGTCCACCTTCTCGACCAGCCACTCGGCGGCCAGCTGGCGCCTGGTCGGCACGCCCGCGCGAACGCCGTGTGTCAGATACAGACAAAGACCGAGAATGGAGAGAATGACCAGCCACGAGTTGATCTGCGACTCGGTGATGGGCATATCCTGCAGTGGCATAGGCACGGTGAAATAGATCTGCGCGCCCGTGATGACGATGCCCTCACTCGGCGGTGTCAGAATGACCTTCAGAGCCATACCGACAAGCAGCGGCACGATCGCCAAAGCAAGACAAGCAACGTCGCCAATGACAAACCGTGGAGATTTATGATTCATCCGCGTGCTCCTCCTCTCCCATTTTCTTGTCCCAGAGAGGTCGCAGGGCAACGATCACTCGCGGGAAAAATATCGGGATGACCGTCGTCCAGGTGGAAAAGCACGGCAACAGCACACCGAGTGCCAGCACGGCAAACATACCGAACAGCCGCAGTGCGTTGGATGCACGGATCGCCTGCTTGGCATCCTTTTCCTCTTTGCCAAGTGCGCGCTGAATGCCGACCGCCATACCGAAGAAATTGCCCACGACGGCCGTCGCGCTGAGCAGATTACCGAGCAGGACGGTATAATCCCACTGCCCGATGACGAGAAACACGGCCTGCATCACCGCGCTGAGAATGAGCACCCACGCGGCCATATATTTAGTTTCCTTTATGACGACGCGATCCATCTTTGGCATACGGATAACTCACTCCTTTTTGTTCTTATTATGTCTTGAAACGCGCATTGTATAACGAAACGCGTAAGCAGCATAAACATTAACCTTAATTATATCATTTTTTTCTTGAGCTGTCAAGAAAAAATCGCCAAAAGACAAGGGAGTGCCCCGTATGGGTCACTCCCTTGCAGTGTCGATCAAAGATTGTAGTATTTTTCAAACTCGGCAGGATGCGGGATCTTGGACATCTCGGAGCATTCTGCGCGCTTGCTCTTGATGAAGTTGGCGATCAGCTCCTCGGGGAAGACGCCGCCTGCGGTCAGGTAGTCGTGATCCTTCTCAAGGGCATCCAGCGCCTCGGGAAGCGAGGTGGGCAGGCCCTGCAGCTTGGCCTTTTCCTCCTCGGGAAGGTGGAAGAGGTTGAAGTCGTAGGGACCCCAGCCGTTTGCGTGGGGATCGATCTTGTTCTTGACACCGTCCAGACCCGCCATCAGGATCGCGGCATAGCAAAAATAGGGGTTGCAGGTCGCGTCGGGGTTACGCAGCTCGAAGCGACGCTTATCGGGCGACTTGGCGTAGGCGGGAATACGGATAACAGCCGAGCGGTTGGAGGTTGCGTAGCCGACCGTAACGGGTGCCTCAAAGCCGGGCACGAGTCGCTTGAACGAGTTGGTGCTGGGGTTGGTCAGCGCGCAAAGCGACGCGATGTGCTTGAGCAGACCGCCCATAAAGTAGTGCGCCGTCTCGGAGAGGTGCGCGTAGCCGTTGTCGTCCGAGAAGACGGGCTGACCGTCCTTCATCAGCAGCATATGGACGTGCATACCGCTGCCCGCCTCGCCGTAGATGGGCTTGGGCATAAAGGTTGCCGTCTTGCCGTGCTTGAGCGCGGTGTTGTGAATGATATACTTGATCATCATGGTCGCGTCAGCCATGTGCACAACCTCGCCAAGCTGCGGCTCGATCTCAAACTGACCGGATGCCGCC
>JAGBTR010000164.1 GCA_017631215.1 Clostridia bacterium
GGTTGCCGCAATCGAGGCTGCAGATGCTATGTGCAAGGCAGCTAACGTCGTTCTGATCGGCTCTGAGAAGATCGGTTCCGGTCTGGTCAGCGTTATGGTCCGCGGCGACGTCGGCGCTGTAAAGGCTGCTGTTGAGGCAGGCGGCGCTGCTGCTGCAAACCTGGGTGAGGTTGTTGCAACCCACGTCATCCCCAGACCCCACGGCGACGTTGAGAAGGTTCTGCCCACGATCGGCTAATCTTTTCCACAGATCCACGCCCATTCTCCGACGGTGCGATTCTCGCACCGTCGGAGGCGCGCGGCGTAACGCCCCTTCGTGACGGTGCCGCGCCCGTCGTCCTGTGTCCGTGTCGGCTGTGACCGACCCGCCGCGTCGCGGTTATGACGCCTGATAACAGCAAGTATTCCCACAAGTGTGGGTCAATATATCCCATTACGACAGAAAAGAGGCAATTTTGTTATGGATTACAACGCATCGACCGTTGCCGAAATGGTAAAGCGCGTGCTGGCCGAGCTGGATAAGTCGCCCGCTGCGACCGCCGCTCCCGCCGCTGCTCCTGCCGCCGAGGGTGACATCCCCGTCGGTATCTCCAATCGCCATATTCATCTGAGTAAGCAGGACGTCGAAACGCTGTTCGGCGCAGGCTACGAGCTGACGCCCCTGAAGGATCTGTCCCAGCCGGGTCAGTACGCCTGCAAGGAGACGCTGACGCTGATCGGCCCGTCGATGCGCTCCATTGAGAACGTCCGCGTGCTGGGCCCTGTTCGCTCTGCGTCGCAGGTCGAGATCTCGCGCACCGATTCGTTTACGCTCAAGGTCAAGCCCCCCGTTCGTGAGTCGGGCTCGATCGCAGGCTCTGCCCCCGTCATCATCGTTGGCCCCAAGGGTGTTGTATCCCTCAAGGAGGGTTGCATCATTGCCAACCGCCACATCCATATGCACACCGACGACGCTGCCAAGTTCGGCGTCCGCGACGGCGAGTACATCGACGTGGACGTTTGCGGCGGCGAGCGTCGCACCCGCTGGTTTGACGTGCAGGTGCGCGTCAGCCCCAAGTTCGCTCTTGAAATGCACGTCGACACCGACGACGCCAACGCCGTAGGCATCGGCAACGGCGCGCGCGTGAGTGTCGTCAAGAAATAACGGAGGCTTCTTATGCTTAAAGGAGTTGTGATTTCCAATATCGTATCCACGCGCAAGCAGGATTCGCTCGTCGGCTCCAAGTTTCTGGAGATTCGCCTGATCGAGAACGGTCAGGACACCGACAAGTTCGTCATCGCTGTGGACAGCGTCGGCGCAGGCATCGGTGAGACGGTGCTCATTACGACGGGAAGCAGCGCGCGTCTTGCGCTGCACAATACGGAAGCGCCCGTGGATGCGGTGGTCGTTGGTATCGTGGATCAGATCGGCTGATCCCACAAGATAAGGAGAGTTCAAGTTGGAACTGCAAGAGGTAAAAAAACTGATACAGAACGCCGGTGTCGTCGGTGCTGGCGGTGCGGGATTCCCGTCCTTTGCAAAGCTTGCCGAGGGCGCGAACATTCTCGTCATCAACGCCGCCGAGTGTGAGCCGCTTCTGTATACCGACTATATGCTCATTCACGAGCGCTTGTACCGTGTGCTGGAGGGTGCCGAGGCGATCATGGAGATGACGGGCATTGAGAAGTGCCTGCTCGGCGTCAAGGCGACCAAGGGCAAGGCGCTCCACTGGGTGGAGGGTCAGGAGCTCGCCCCCGGCGTGTTCGTCAAAATGTTGCCCAACGTCTATCCCATGGGCGACGAGATCAATCTGATCTACGAGGCCACGGGGCGACTCGTGCCGCCCGGACAGCTTCCCATGACGGTGGGCGTCATCGTTATGAATCTGGAGACGGTGTACAACATCCGTGCCGCACTGCGTCACCAAAAGCCCGTCATCGAGAAGTGGCTGACCATTCACGGTCACGTCGAGCAGCCCTACGTTCTGCGTGTTCCCGTGGGTACGCGTGTGAGCGATCTGTTTGAAAAAATGAACGTTAAGGTGCCCGCAGGACATACGGTGCTGGACGGTGGCCCCTCGATGGGTAAGGTCATTGACCCCGAAAAAACCATTGTCACCAAGGCAACCAAGGGCTTGATGATTTTGCCCGACGACATTGCCGCTATTTATACCAAAAAGAGAAGTATGCGTGTGCAGTTGGCCATCGGCTCGTCCGCTTGCTGTCAGTGTACCCGCTGTACCGATCTGTGCCCGAGAAATTTGCTTGGCTATCCGCTCGAGCCGCACAAGCACGTGCGTATCGAGAACGCCATGATGGACGCACGCCCCGAGGACGTGCTGACGGCCAGTATGTGCTGTGCCTGCGGCATTTGTGAGATTGCCGCCTGCTGTCAGTCCATCTCGCCGCGTGCCATGATCGGCAAGCACAAGGGCATTCTGGCACAGAACAGACTGAAATATATTGCCAAGCCCGACGAGAAGTTTACCGTGCATCCCGAGCGCCGTGCTCGCCAGATGCCGTCCGACCGCTGGAAGAGAATGCTGGGCGTAGACAAGTTTGACCGCGTGCCCGAGTACATCGCCGAGATGGTCGATTTCGACCGTGTCGAGATCTTCACCTCTCAGCACATCGGTGCACCGAGTATCCCCTGCGTCAGCGTGGGAGATACCGTTGAGGTCGGTCAGGTGATCGCCGAGGCCGCTCAAGGCTTCTCGGTACCTCAGCACGCATCCATCGCGGGCAAGGTCACCTACGTTGATCCCACCAAGATCGTCATAGAGAAATGATTTGAACTGCTCCGAGGGAGCATATACGAAAGGAGATAGCCAATGTATCAGGCTATTGGAGTTGTTGAATTGAAAAGCCTTGCCAAGGGCGTCGAGGCGTGCGACACCGCGCTCAAGAGTGCGGGCATCCGTCTTGTGACCTCGCACCCGACCTGCCCCGGCAAGTATGAGATCATCGTCACGGGTGCCATCGCCGACGTGACGGCCGCCATGGACGTGGTCAAGGCCCGCTTTGGCGACGCCATCATCGACTGCTCGGTCATGGGACGCATCGATCCCGCCGTCATCACCGCACTGTTCGGCACGCAAGCCGCCGAGCGAAAGGGAAGCGTCGGTATCGTCGAGACGTTCTCGGGGGCCTCGGCCATCAAGGCGGCGGATATTGCCGTCAAGACGGCACACGTCGCTCTGTACGATCTGCGCATCTCGCGCGGTATGGGCGGCAAGGGCATGGTCATCATCACGGGCGACGTCGGTGACGTCACGGCCGCCGTCGAGGCAGGTGCCGCACACGCCACCATGGAGGGGTTGCTCAATACCACCTCGGTCATCGCCGCACCGCATCCCGAGCTGTGGGAACAGCTGTA
>JAGBTR010000165.1 GCA_017631215.1 Clostridia bacterium
AGGGGCGGCGGTCGATGTCATAGACATCCCACAGCTCGTCTGCGCTGTGGCTGATATTGAGTCGGTACTGCACGCGCGAAAACAGCGCGGGCTGAATGGCGGGATAGGTCAGCTCGCTCGGAAGCATATCGAACGGCTTGACCTCGGCGATCTCGCTGTCTGCGGGGATGTCACCCATGCGCTCGATATCGGCCAGATACAGCGCGCCGTAGGTGGTCACGCCGCTTGCGGTGACGCTGTAAACGTCGAGCAATTCGATCTTGGCATCCGTTGCGCCCGTTTCCTCGTAAAGCTCGCGGCGCGCCGCCGCTTCGACCGTCTCTCCTGCCTCGCGGTGCCCGCCCGGGATCTCCCACGTCGTTCGCTCCTTGTGGCGGCAGAGCAGCCAATGACCGTCCTGTCGCGCCGCGATGACGACGAAGAGGATGCGCTCGTCGAGGATGGAGGCGGCGGAATAAAATTTCATTTCGATCATATTCTGCTCACCTCAACGCGCGCGCCGCTCGCATCGCACACGGTGGTATGATAGTATTTCTCCTGAAAGCGCACCGCCTCGGCCATCTGCGCGGCGGTAACGGTCACGCCCTCAGGCACCATCACCAGCTTATCCTCCACGTCGTCCGCGCGGTAGACGATACCGACGATGCGCCCCGTATAGCTCTCTACGGGGGCATCCACGCCGACGAGATAGACGTCCAGCTCCTCGCCGTCGCCCCCCAGCACGTCGGGGATATAGCCGTAGTTGATGGGATAGACGAGCGTCTTATCGCCCTTATGATGCACGTAGCCGATCGGGCGGTCAATGCCGATGGTCACCGTTTTGCCCAGATACGACTCCACCTGCGCGTGGCGCTGCTCGAGCGTCATACCGTTAAATAGCATTTGCATAGTTGCTCCTTTCGTATAGGCGCGGAGAAGACCGAGCCAGCGCTGACTCGGTCTTCCCCGCATATTGCTTTAGAATCTGAAATAGATGAACGGATTGTAATCCGAGCCCGTCAGGCAGAAGATGGAGACCAGCATCAGCACGAGCATCGAAGCGCCGCTGATGATGGAGATCGCCGTCTCGCCGCCGTCCAGCTTGCGGATCTTCTCGCCCAGCTTGGGGATGATGGGGGCGGAGAAGATGATACCGATCAGCATGATGATGAGGGTATAGCCCTCGAGCTGTGCCATCGCACGCGTCCAGCCCCAGTTGCCGAAGCGGAACATTGCGGCGATGTAGTCGATCGCCATACCAAGATTGTCCGCGCGGAACAGCACCCAGCCGATGATGACGACCAGCATCGTATAGATGTGCGTGAGGAACTTGAGCGGCTTGGGCACCTTTTCAAAGACCTTCTTGAGTCCCAGGCGCTCAAAGATCTGGAACACGCCGTGGTAGAGTCCCCAGACGAGGAAGTTCCACGATGCGCCGTGCCAGAAGCCCGTGCAGGCGAAGACGATGAACAGATTGAGGTAGGTGCGACCCTTGCCCTTGCGGTTGCCGCCCAGCGGGATGTAGAGGTAATCCTTGAACCAGGTCGACAGCGACATATGCCAGCGCCGCCAGAACTCCTGCACGCTGCCCGAGATGTAGGGATAATTGAAGTTTTCGAGGAAGTGGAAGCCCATCATATGACCAAGACCGATGGCCATATCCGAGTAGCCCGAGAAGTCGAAGTAGATCTGCAGCGTATAGGCAATGGCGCCCAGCCAAGCGGTCGAGGCGGACATTGCGGTGGCATCCAGCGCGAAGATCTGATCTGCCAGCATCGCGACCGTATTGGAGATGACCACCTTTTTGGCAAGACCCACCGAGAAGCGGGTCACGCCCTTGAAGACGAGATCCACGTCATAGCTACGATCGGCAAGCTCCTTCTCTACGTCGATATAACGGACGATAGGACCTGCGATGAGCTGGGGAAAGAGCGAGATGTAGAGCGCCAGCTTGAAGACGTTCTTCTGGGGCGCGCAGTTACGCAGATACACGTCGATGGTATACGACATGATCTGGAAGGTGAAGAACGAGATACCGATGGGAAGGATGATGGTCGCGAAGCGGTCGCCAACGCCCAGCACGTCGGTAAAGAAGTTGAAATACTTGAAGAAGAACAGCATGCCGAGGTTGAACACCACCGACAAGACCAGCACGAGGCGGCGCAGCTTGACGCGCCCATCGTATTTATCGAGCAGCAGACCGAACACATAGTTGACGCCAATGGATATGATCATCAACAAAACGTTCTTGGGCTCGCCCCACGCATAGAAGATGAGCGAGGCAATCAGCAGCTCGACGTTCTTTGCCATAATATAGCGTTTGGGAATCAAATAGTAGATCACCAACACCAGCGGCAGGAATATAAAGAGAAACAGCGTTGAACTGAATATCATAAAGCTTTATCCTTTCTGTCTTGCGTTGGAAATCTCAATACTCGCCCTCGTGTGCCTTGAGGTACTCATACATCGAGTCGTACACGGCGTTGTGACCGTAGTTACCGTCACCTGCGACCTTTGCCCAGGACTTGCTACCGTCATAATGAGCGCCGCGCACCTGCTGCTCGGTTGCCTCAAAGATGACGAGATCTCTTCCCTTCAGCCAATCGCCCCACGCCTCGGGACCCTTTTCCCAAGGGCTGCTGGCAGCGATGGTACCGTGAGAGTTCAGACCGTTGTAGT
This sequence comes from Clostridia bacterium, assembly GCA_017631215.1. Taxonomy (GTDB): domain Bacteria; phylum Bacillota; class Clostridia; order Oscillospirales; family CAG-272; genus SIG644. The sequence goes on from JAGBTR010000165.1 coordinate 2,659, forward strand.
AGATGTAGCTGACGTCAGCCACGCCGTAATTCACAAGATAATGGTTGATCGAGCCGGCAAACGAACCGCCCTGCAGCAGCACGTTGAGCTTTTTCGAGCCCGCGCTGGATATCTGGATGTCGGGGCTGTAATAGTCCTCGTCCACGATGGCGTTGCTCGGGATGAAGGCGCCGTACAGAATCTTGAAGACGTCCTTCTCGTTGTTGAACGAGCTGGGCGCGTCATCGTGATAGATAACGCCCTTGGAGGACAGTGTGACCGTCATCTCGCCCGAGAGTCGCTGATACATACGGATCAGCTCGGCGGTCGATTCGAACGAAGCGATCGCGTTCCAGTGGATACCCGTCTTGGGGAAGGTGTTGAGCAGACCGATCTGTTGCCAATAGACGGCGCTGTCAAGATAGTTGACCGAGCTGTCTGCCAGCTCCTCGCGCAGCATATCAACGGGACGGATGTAGCCCTCCTTGGTGGTGTACATATTCTTAAAATACTCGGGGATGTAAGCCGAATAAGCAGCGGCCTTGCTCGAGGTCAGAACGAACAGCATCTCGATGCCACGCTTTTTCAGCTCCTGCTGGATGTACTCCAGCTTTTCGACCGTCGTCTTGACACCCTCGCGCGTCACCGAGGTATAGGGCTCACCGTAGCCCATATACTCCATAATGTAGGCCGACTCATACAGATATCCCGATTTACCGATATACACGCGGTCACTGCCACGGTAGCCCTTGGGCTCCACGGGAATCTCTGCGAGTTGTCTGCGGTTGATCTCGGCGTAAATGTTAGAGGGATCAAGATAGATGGCGTAGGGGTCGACGGGCACCTCCGGCTCGGTCGGCTGATCGGGCTCGGTGGGCGCATCGGGATCGACGGGCACATCGGGATCGACGGGCGCGTCAGGCTCGGTGGGCGTCGTCGGTGTTGTCGGCGTCGTCGGTGTCGTAGGCGTCGTAGGTGTGCTGGGCACGTTAGGAAGACCGGGCCAGGTGGGGGTATCGCCATTCGGATCGGTCGAGGGACCACCGGGGTTCTTTCCGAAATTGCCGTTGAGCAAGTCCATCACGGCGACCACGGGAGCGGCGTTCTCCACCTCGTAGCGAGTCTGACGGTAGGTCTTGACGATCTGCGAGCGGAGCGGATAATGCCCCGAGAACCAACCCTCAAAGTTGCTCTGGAAGCTACCGTCGAGATAGTTTCCAAACGAAAACTCCTTCAGCTCGACCGTCGCCTCACTCTCCATCGCGTTCGAGTCAGGACCGTCCAAAGCCATCAGCGCCACGGGGAAAATGAGCAGCGCAAAGAAGCACAGAATCACGGTCAGGCGAATCACAAAGCCTGTGTTTGACGGTTTTTGATTCATAAAAAGCACCTCCGTATTACAAGGAATTTTGGCGCGTAGACGCACCTATCCGATATCACACTATATTGGGTCTATTTTATCATATTTTCGTCGGACGCGCAAGATGTTTTGATGAGTTTCTGTGTTTTGCCATAAAAACGCTCCTTTTTTTTGGGTAAAATGACGAATCTCCCTGCCGTAGCAAGGAGATTCATACGGGATGCAATTCAAGCAGAATGGCCTCTTTGGGATTGAACAGACGCGGCACCGGCCAACGCTCTGAAAGCCCTCGGCTGACGAGCAAGCGCCCTCCGTCATAAAAGCCGTCGGTGTAACGCGGCAGGATGCCCTGCCCCGGCGCGTACAGCCCCCGACCGAACAGCTTCCACTGACCACCGTGCGCGTGGCCGCCAACGGTCAGGTCGAGCGCATAGGGGCGGACGTAGCGATCGTAATATTCGGGATGATGACAAAGCAGAAGACGGTATCCGTCCTCGCGGGCAAGGCCGTCAAGCCAAGACGTATCCAGCCGTCGACCGCCTGCCGAGGTCAAGCCGCCAATGCACAGTGAGCCGTGTCGGACGTAGCGGTCACACAGCACGGTCACGCCAAGCGAGGTCAGCGTCTCACACAGTGCGACCGTGCGAGGAGAGAGTGCGGCAGCGGCATTCTCATCGGGCGGTCGGTTGCCGCGCGCGCCTGCTTCGTGGTTGCCGAGCGAATAGTAGACGGGGCACGCCGAGGCCAACTCACCAAGCAACGCCAGCGTTTCCTTGCGCCCCTTTTCGCGCTTGTCGGAAACTTCGATCCAATCGCCGGGGATGAGAATGGCGGTCGGCTCCTTTGCCAGATATCGCGCGGCGTCCCCCGCTCTCGCCTCCTGGTGCAGGTCGGCAAGGACGAGCAATCGCTCAAAGGACGCGATGCGGGGCGAGGAGAGAGACAGATGGGTCAATCTTGCTTGCATACCTGTCTCCTTCCTCGCCCCGTGGACGGTCAATCTTTCTTTGCGCCCTTTCTCGCCTGCAGCATACCGTGCTTGATATCCCACAGCTTTTGCGAGAGGTCGACGTAGTAGTTATGGGGATTGCTGAAGCGACGCACCTCGTCCCACATGCTCTCGATATCGGCGGCGCAATGAGCGCGCACGTCATCCAGCGAGGGGACGGTATACACCTGCTCGCCTGCCTTGAAGATCTGCTCGTGCAAAGGCTTAGCGGTGAAATCGGTCAACAGCTTTCTCTTCCACGTATGCTCGGGATCGAACAGCTCGTAGGGCTCGCTGTCGTCGATCTCCTCATCGTACACACAGATGAGATCTGCCTCCGCCTTACCCGTCTCGCGACCGTACAGGCGGTACAGCTTTTTGAAATGCGGCGTGGTGATCTTGCCAACGTTCTCGCTGATCTTGATCTTGGGGACAACCTCGCCCTCGTTATTCTCGACCGCGCACAGCTTATAGACCGCGCCGAAGACGGGATCGCTCTTGGCGGTGATGAGTCGCTCGCCGACGCCGAAGCCGTCGATCTCAGCGCCCTGACGGATAAGCTCACGGATGATATACTCGTCCATCGAGTTGGAGACGATGATACGGCACTCGGTAAGCCCTGCCTCGTCCAGCATCTTGCGCACCTTCTTGGTCAGATAGGTCACGTCGCCCGAGTCGATGCGGATGCCGCACTTGCGGATACCCTTGGGCCACAGCACCTCCTTGAAGGCGCGGATGGCGTTGGGGATGCCCGATTCCAGCACGTTGTAGGTATCGACCAGCAGCGTGGCGTTGTTGGGATAGATCTCACAATAGGTGCGGAAGGCGGTATACTCGTCATCGAACATCTGCACCCACGAATGCGCCATCGTGCCCGTAGCGGGAACACCGTAGGCGGCGTCGGTGATGGTGCAGGCGGTGGCGTGGCAGCCGCCGATATAAGCGGCACGCGCACCGAGGATGGCGGCATCCGCGCCCTGCGCACGGCGAGAGCCGAACTCACTGATAATACGTCCCTTGGCGGCGCGGGTGAGTCGGCTTGCCTTGGTCGCAATCAGCGACTGGTGGTTGATCATCATAAGGATATACGTCTCAATGAACTGCGCCTCGATCGCGCGAGCACGCACCGTAATAAGCGGCTCACCCGGGAAAACGACCGTTCCCTCGGGGATGGCCCACATATCGCCCGTAAAGCGGAAGCCCTTGAGGTAGGTCAAAAAGCCCTCGTCAAAGCAGCCCTTGCCACGCAGATATTCGATATCTTCATCGTCGAAGTGCAGATCGTTGATATACTCGATGATCTGCTCAAGTCCCGCCGCGATGGCATAGCCGCCGTTGTCGGGATTGTCGCGGTAAAACACGTCAAAATAGACGATCTTGTCTCCCATACCCGACAGAAAATAGCCGTTGCCCATCGTCAACTCATAGAAGTCGCACAGCATCGTCAAATTGCGCGAAATGTCCTTCATTGTTTCGTCCTTTCCTCCACAAGTGGAGATTTGATATACTTTATTCTTATTTTACCACACTTTCGCGCAATATGCAAGCCCCCTTGCTAAATTTAAGGGAGCTGGTCTTTTCTTCTCTTGCGTATCGCACGGAGTATGCGAGCTATGGTGATCGTGACGAGCACGATGAGGGCAGCCCACATCACCAGCACAAAAGCAGAAGCAATTCGAACACCAAGAAATTCACGCCAAAACGCTCCCAGAAACACGACACCAAGACGAACACCTGTCGTCATAGAGATGGGCAACAAGGTAACCACATAAAGTGTCCAGCCCAGGACCAATCCAAAACAGCGATGAAGCGTCAGGCATAGGATGCCCGTAATCAAAAAGTACGCGGCGAGCATCAGTAGAATCGGCGAGAGCAGAACACCCAAAACAAGCGCGAGAGACCCCACGCCGACCAAAATCAACCCGATGACCTTGCGCACCGTCAAGGTGTTCTGCGGTGCAACAGGCATTGGCGGTGTCTCCTCCCGCTTCCCCACCGCGAGATACTCGACCGTCGTCCCAAGCAATGCCGCGAGGGCGATGAGGTTATTGGTATCGGGTGAGCTCTGGTCGGTCTCCCATTTAGACACCGCCTGTCGACTCACGCCCAGCTGCTCGGCAACGTGCTCCTGCGAATATCCGTGTTCGCGGCGCAATACCGCGATCCTGTTTCCTATGGTCATATGCTGATACCTCCGTTCTCATTGGATGCCGATATTATACCACAAAATGCGTTCAACATCTACCAACTATCTGTCAACCTTTGGTTGCACCCTCAAAAAAGGCAAAAAAAGACCCTGCCCGAGGGCAGGGTCTTTGCGTGAGTTCAAAATTAGATCTCGGGGATCTCGATCTTGACCTCTGCGCCCAGGTCGGACGATCTTGCGATACCGTCCAGGATAGCCTGGTTGTAGAGGATCTGAGAGGTGGGAACGGGAGCCTTGCCGCCGTCGCGAACTGCATCCAGGAAGGAACGCATCTTCTTGTAGAAGTTCTGATCGGGCTGCTGGATCATGGGGATGATGGTCTGAGTCTGAACGCCTGCAACCTCGTGATAGATGGTCAGGTCGCCGCCGACAGAGCCGTTCCAGCAGTCGGTCGAAGGAATGCGCAGACCGCCCTTGGTACCGAGGATGATGGTATCACCGGGGGTGTTGATATTCATTGCCCATGCGATACGGAAGTCGAGGATGATACCGCCCTCCAGACGGACGAATGCAGCGGCGAAGTCGTCAACGCCGAACAGCTTTGCGTACTCCTCACCCTTGCCCTGCTTGTAGCCGCAGTACTTGGGATCCTTACCGAAGAAATCGGACTTGTAGCCCGAAACGGTCAGAGGCTTCGGATAGCCAACAGCGTTCAGGACCATATCGAGCGAGTAGCAGCCGATATCAGCCAGTGCGCCCAGACCTGCGGTCTTCTCCTCGATGAAGGAGGTACCGAAGGGCGTGGGGATACCGCGGCGGCGACCGCCACCGGTCAGGATGTAGTAGATGTCACCCAGAACGCCCGACTCGCAGATCTTCTTGACCTGCTGCATATTGGGATCGAAACGGGGCTGGAAGCCGATGGAGAGGATCTTGCCACTCTCCTTCTCTGCTCTCATGACCTCGATCGCCTCGTCAAGAGTAACCGTAAAGGGCTTCTCCAGAACGACGTTGACGCCCTTCTTCAGCGCGTAGATGGTAGGCTCTGCGTGCTGACGGTTGTAGGTACAAATGGAAACGGCGTCGAGCTGCAGGCTCTCGTCGTCCAGCATCTCCTTGTGGGAGGGGTAGTCGCACTTGACGTTCTCAACGCCGTGCTTCTTGAAGAACTCAGCAGCCTTGCCGGGGATCAGGTCAGCACCGGCGACGACCTCAACGTCTGCCATCTTCTTGTACTGATCCATGTGTGCGCCTGCGATCCAACCGGTACCGATGATACCAACGCGCAGCTTGCGGCCGGTAATGGTCTTTGCCTCGTCCTGAACGCTCTGGTTAGGATCCAACTGGGTGTTCTGTGCCATAATAAGTTACCTCCGAAATAAAATTTCTTTGTTTATTTTCAAACTTTCGTTTGAAGCATCAAGAATCCTTCGCGGAATGCTAAATAACCTTGTGTGATGGGATATGTGCCGCGCGGGATCATATCTCGGGAATGTTGATCTCGACCTCGCGGC
>JAGBTR010000166.1 GCA_017631215.1 Clostridia bacterium
ACACCCGCTCCATCCACTTGCTGCCGATACGACCCACCGAGATGATGCATTTGTCGCAGGTGTATTCGCCATCGGCACACACCACGGCGTAGCCCGCCTCCAGACGCTTCACCGTCTGCACGGGGGTATCGAAGTAAAAGTCCACCTTGTCCTTCAGTTCGGCATAGAGATTCGCCAACACCACGTAGTTCTTGTCGGTGCCCAGATGACGCACCGAGGCGTCCAGCAGGTGCAGGTCGTTCTGAATGCACAGGGTCTTAAAGCGACTGCCCGCGGTGGAATACAGCTTCGTGCCCTCGCCGCCGTATTTCAGGTTGATCTCGTCCACGTAGTGCATCAGTTCCAGCGCCTGCTTCTTGCCGATATACTCATACAGCGTGCCGCCAAAATCGTTGGTGATGTTATATTTACCGTCCGAAAACGCGCCTGCGCCGCCAAAGCCGCTCATAATGGAGCAGCTCTTACAGCCGATGCAGGTCTTGATCTTGTCACCGTCAATGGGACAATGTCTCTTTGCGAGCGCGTGTCCCGCCTCAAACACTGCCACCTTGAGATCGGGGCGGTGCTGTGTCAGCTCGTATGCGGCAAAAATACCGCCGGGTCCCGCGCCGATGATGATAACGTCGTAATTCATATCCGTTTCCTCCATGTGCCTGTCCATATCTTTGCGACCGTAACGATCGCGCCATACCGAACCATACTGATCTATTATATCACACTTCCGAAAAATGTTCAATAGAAAACGACGAGATGCGTCCTATATTCACAAAAAAACACTCGCCGCATCACTGTAGCGAGTGTTTTTTCGTTTCTTCCAACGCATTTCGGGGGAAAGAGGACGTTTTCAAACGTCCCTTACCCGTTTTTTATTCACTCCAGATGTCCTTGATGACGCTCTCGTCACCGAAGCCGTCGGGATGCGTTGATTTATCGTAGGCGCGGTAGAGCTTGCAAATGATCTCGCGCTGCTCATTCCGCAGACGGATGCACCGCTGACCGGGCATAGCAAAGTAGCACTTACCGGGAGCAACGTCTCGTACCCACGCATAGGCGTAGCGCAAAAACTCCTCACGGTACCACGCGGGCTGGTGAGCGAACCAGTTGATCTCATCCATACCCCAGCAGGTCGCGAGGTCGGGGCGCGGCACGTGCAATCTCTCGGGCAGATCGTCATAATAGTTGTCAAGCTCGACGCAATACGGCAGCGTATCCGTCTCCCAGCCGCTGTGCGTCAGACCGCCCAGACTGCGACCAAAAATGCCGCTTCGGTGATTGACGTTGAGCGTGGCGCGCTGAGGGTTGTCCTCCGTCGGGAAATGGGGCGGCTGAGAATCGTCCGCGACGGGACGGATCGGGAACATATGGAAATCGAACATCAGCTTGCCGTGGGCGTCCAGCATACCGGGCGTGTGCGCGTTGATGAGGACGAAAGCGCGGCGGGCGTGCGTCTTGGCATACTCACGCACCAGATCCAGCACGCGTGTCCAGCACACCCAGCCCTCGTCGTTCTTGCCGATGAGGTGGATCTGACCCATATGCAGACCCTCGTAGCCGATGTTGATATACTCGCAGGCGCGATAGTAGAAGAACATCTGCGTCTCGGTCTGTGTCATATCGGGGACGGCAGTGCCCTGCCCCCACTGATTGGTGAAGGAGCCGTCGGGAAAGCGCATTGCGTCAATGGAGAAGCAACGCTCCTCGGCCTCAAGACCAAACGCCTCGAAGACCCACGCAGGCACGGGGATCTCACCGATCTTATCGGTCACGCACTCAAAAATGCACGCCTCGAACACGACGTCGGGATCGTCCTTGTGTACCAAATCGATTAACGCCTTTTGATCGGGATAGGTCTCATAGTCGTTCGCGGCGGGAATCCAGCGCGTAGCGGCACGGCAGATGTACTTTGCGCCCGTGTTGAGAATGAACGACCGCACCTCGGGCGTTTGGGTCGGGGACAGCTCGTGTCCCGGCTCGCAAGAAATGGTCACCGAGCGCTCCAGATAGTTACACAGCACCTGCTCGCTGATGCCGCCGCAGAATCCGTAATCCTTTTTCATGGCAAGCACCTTTCAGTCCTCTGCCCAGATCTTCTTGATGACGCTCTCGTCACCGAAGCCGTCGGGGTGTGTGGTTTTGTCATAAGCGCCGTACAGATAGTTGATGATCTCGCCCTGCTCATTACGCAATCGGATGCACCGCTGACCGGGCATAGCGAGGAAGCACTTGCCGGGCGCTGTGTCGCGCACCCAATCGTAAGCATACTGCAAGAACTCAGCGCGATACCACGCAGGCTGATGGGCAAGCCAGTTGATCTCGTCCATACCCCAGCACTCATAGGAATCCTCGCAAGGAATATGAAGCGCGTCCACGCGGTCGCCGAAATTATCGATCTCCACGCAATACGGCAGCGTGTCCGTCTCCCAGCCGCTGTGCGTCAGACCGCCCAGACTGCGACCGTAAATCGCGCGCCAGTTGTCCACGCGAAGCGTTGCTCTTTGGGGGTTGTCCTCGGTCGGGAAATGCGGCTCCTGCGTGCAATCCGCGACGGGACGGGCGGGATACATATGGAAATCGAACATCAGCTTGCCGTCCGCGTCCAGCATACCGGGCGTGTGGGCGTTGATGAAGACAAAGGCTCGGCGGGCGTGCTTTTTGGCATACGCACGGATCATTTTCAAGACGCGCGTCCAGCCGACCCAGCCCTCGTCGACCTTGCCGATGAGGTGAATCTGACCCATATGCAGCGCCTCAAAGCCCGCGTTGATGTACTCACAGGCGCGATAGTAGAAGAACATCTGCGTCTCCTGCTTGGTCATATCGGGAACCGTCGTACCGGCACCCCACTGATCTCTGTAACGGTCATCGGAAAAGCGCATCGCGTCGATGCTGAAATTGCGCTCCTCGGGGGCAAGGTCAAACGCCTCGAACACCCACGCGGGCACAGGCAGGCTCTCGACCTCGGGGCCGACGCACTCGAAGATGCAAGCCTCGAACACAACGTCAGGGTCGACCGCGTGAACGTCATCGATGAACGCCTTCTGCCCTGCGTATGCCGCCAGATTACCCTCGCCCGGACGCCAATGCGTGCAGGCGCGGCAGATGTATTTCGCTCCGATATTCAAAATAAACGACTTGACGTGTGCCGCGCTGACGGGATGCAGCTCGTGTCCAGGCTCGCACGAGATGGTGATCGAGCGGCGCAGGTAGTTGCACAGCACCTCTTCGCTGATGCCGCCGTGAAATTTGTAGTCATAGCTCATAATTGCATACTCCTTTGCAGAGATTCTTTTTTTCAGTATACCAAAAAACAGTTATGCTGTCAATGCAATCTTGTAAAAATCAAACCAAACTATTGCAAATTGCAGACTTTTGTGATATAATGTGCGTCGGTGTGCTTAAAGCACCACTCACGGAGGCTTTTTTATATGAAATACTTACTTGTTTTTATCTGCTGTCTGTTGGCGACCGCCAAGGTCACCACGCAGAGCGCCTTCAGCAAACGACACGTCAAAAATTTTCCCGACGTCGTTTTTTTCATCGCGCTGACCTTCACCGTGTCCGCGCTCCTCTTCTCGCCTGACCTCATCGGCTGCTCGCCCATTGTCTGGCTGTACGGTATGGCGTTTGGTCTTTCCAGTATGCTGTTCCAGCTGACCTACACCCGTGCGCTGTCGCTGGGCAACGTCTCGGTGACCGTGATGCTGGCAAATCTGGCGATGATCTTCAACGTAGTGCTGTCTGTCGTCGTGTTCGACGATCCGCTCTCCCTTGCCCGCCTCATCGGTATTCTTTTGACCATCGCTGTCTTTATCATCAACACCGACTTCAAAACGAACAGCAAGGCGGAGAAGTCGTGGTTCGTGCTGGCACTACTCGCGCTGGTATCCTCGGGCATAGCAGGATGCACCCAAAAGATCTTCGGAGAGATCGGCCCGGTCGACGAGACGCGCGCCTTCGTGTCCTCCTCCTATCTCATCGGCGCGGTCGCGACCTTCCTTGTCTATCTGATCCTGCAGGCACGCAAGCAGAACAAGACCTACAAAGCGGGGCTTCCCGTCTTTCTGTATGCGCTGGGTGTCGGCGGCTTCCTCGCCATCTTCCAGACCGCCTACCAGTATTCGATCACACAGGTGCCCGGCACCTTCCTCTTCCCCAGCTATGCAGGTGGCTGCATCATTATGTCTACGCTGGCGGGCATCGTGCTGTTCAAGGATAAGCTCAAGCCGCGTCAGATGATCAGCGTGCTGCTCGG
>JAGBTR010000167.1 GCA_017631215.1 Clostridia bacterium
CGCTTCACGTTCCTTCTACGAAGGACACCAAGGGCATGATCAATGCATCCACTCTTGCTCTGATGAAGGATGGCGCTCGCATCATCAACCTCGCGCGTGCCGATCTTGTCAATGCTGACGATATCAAGGCAGCGCTTACGAGCGGTAAGGTTGCTTCTTACGTGACCGATTTCCCCACCGAGGAGGTTGTGGGTGTTCCCGGTATCGTTGCCATCCCTCACCTTGGCGCATCGACCGCCGAGTCCGAGGACAACTGCGCTGTGATGGCTGCCGTTCAGCTTGACGATTACCTGCGCTTCGGTAACATCAAGAACAGCGTAAACTATCCCAACGTATCGATGCCCGTAGGCGGCGACTGCCGCATCTGCGTGCTTCACAAAAACAACCCCGACATGCTCGCGCAGATTACGGCCGTTCTTTCCGAGAACGGTTTGGGTGTTGCAGGCATGACCAACAAGGCAAAGGGCGACAATGCCTACACCTTGGTTGACGTGACGGGCAACGTGGCCGACGAGATTGCAGAAAAGATTGCTGCAATCGATGGCGTTCGCAAGATTCGCGTTATCTGATTGTTTAACATAAAAGCAGAAAGCACCCCGACGTGAGTTTACGTCGGGGTGCTTTTTTGTATTACGAAAAGCCAAGGGATTGCAAAAGCTCGTAGCGAATCTGCTCAGCAAAGCCGTGCGTTCCCGAAATCAACAAAAATCCATCAGATCCAAGCTCGGCAAGGCAGAGGCGAGATGCGGATTTTGCTGTTTTGGCATACACACAGGGGCAAGGGAGGGACGGGAGTGTTTCGTCCTCTTGACCCAATATCACGATTTTCTCAACGGTATATCCGCGGTCTTCCAGGGCTCGCAGATACTGCTCCGGAAGATCCCCTGAGGGCAGGCAGATGCGGATTCGGTTACCGGTTACAGGGCGAAATTCGGCCATTGCGTCGCTGACCGCCTCAATGGCCTCAGGAGTGTGCGTGCTGTCCACAATGATGTAGGGCATCGAGGACACAAGCTCAAATTTCGCGGGAATGTGCAACGAGGAAAAGCCCTTTTGAACGGCCTCTTGCGGGATCTCATAGCCGCGTCGCGTGAGCATGGCAACACTTTCTAAGACGACGACGGCATTGATAACCTGAAAACGGCCGCAGAGATTGAGGGTATAGGAAACGTCCTGATAGGAAAATTCGGTTTTCCGCAGGGTAAGGCGATCGATGCGGAGCGCGTGCGCTTTCGGCAATGTCAAGCGGCAGTTGACCGACGCACAGGTGTCCGAGAGATAGCGATGCGCCTCGGGATTCTGCGGCGCGCTGACAATTTCCTGAACTCCTCTTGTGATATAGGAGCGGATGCGTGCAATTTGTGCGCGATCGCCATGCGGAATCGTACCGCAGACGACGGCAGCTATGGGAGAGGGCAAAAAGCGCGATGGGTCGCTTGTTTCGTGGTCGCTCTCGATGATGACAAGATCGCACGATTTTTTCTCGAAGGCAAGGAGCGCTACCGCGAGCAGAATTTCGGAGCCCGTAGGGGTGAACGGTGCGGGGGATGGGACAGACTCTGCCGAGTCTGCTTCGGCTGATTGATGGGCGCGGATTTGCAAAACCGCCTTCGCCACCTGCTCGGTGTAGAGAACAAGCTCGTCCATCGACAACGCATCCCCATCGATGCGGATGCTGCTTCTTACATCCTCGCGTACGGGCATGGACAAAAGCCCCGTGCGTACGTTCGTATGACGTAGCACCGAGGTTAGCATTTCACCGCAAAGGGATTTTCCGTTGCTTCCTGCCAGGCGCAGATGGCGAATGCGTCGCTGAGGCTCGCAAAGCTCGCCCAAAAGAAGGCGAATGCGCTCAAAGGGCGTATCCTCGGCGATGGCAACGGGTGCGCTTTTGATGTATTTGATGGCGTTATGATAGGTCATAGAATCTCCGTTTTATACGTGCAGGGAATCGGTGTTTTCTCCGCAGAGGAAGGCGCGTGCGGCCTCGAATTTTGCCAAGGCCTCCTTGGCTTCGCGGCTCTCTTTCGAAAAATTCTTTTTGCGAATGGCGCGGAGCATGACATTTTTCGGTGTTTCATCAGGGTCGATCAGCTCGATGGCGGCCGTGGTATATCCTTCGGATTGCAGGCGGCACAGGCGCAGAGCGTCGGTGGCGGCATCGCAAAGCTTTTGACGAAGCATCGAATAGTCAGTGATAAAGGAGAGAGAGGGGCAGTCGATGGCGCGATTGAGCTCGTGGTGACAGCAGGGGGTGGAGAGAATGACGTCGGTCTTCCATTCCACGGCCTTTTGCAAAACGATGTCGGTTGCAATGTCACAGGCGTGCAGAGAAACGACGAGCTGGGGAGATACGTCGGTTGTGTAGGCTCGGATGTCCCCGCAGAGAAATTCCAAACCGTCAAAGCCGAGCGAGCTTGCAATGCGAGAACAATACGCAATGACGTCGGGCTTTAGGTCGATGCCCGTCATGTGTACGCGGCATCCCTTGATGTTGGCAAAATAATGATAGACGGCAAAGGAAAGATAGCTTTTGCCGCAGCAGAGATCGCAGATGCGAATCTCATCTCGGGGCAGGCGATCCTCGATGTCACGCACAAGCTCCAAAAAACGGTTGATCTGACGGAATTTTGCCTGACGGCGGTCATACACGCGCCCCTTCTCGTCCGAGATACCGAGCAGATGCAAAAAGGGTTCGGAGCCGTCGAGGATATAGGACTTTTTCTGATCGTCCTTGTGCGCGCCGACAAGTATCGCATCGGACACGTCCACCATACTGGCAAGATAGGATGCAAGCTTGTTGCCGCCGAGCAGAATTTCCTTACCCGACGACGAGGATTTGTATTCACATTCGCCGCCCACGCAAAGCAGATTTCCTTGGCCGTACTCGCGGATCAGAGAGCAAAGCTCGACCTGTGTTACATCCGTCAAAGGGATATTTTGGTGGGTAGCCTTGTTGTCCTTGTGAAAGGTTTCGGCAGAGAGCACGGGGGCTTTTGACGTGATTTTTAAGGTCAGCACGGTCTTTTGAATCGATTTGTCACGGGGCTTGGATAGCACCGTGCGGCGCAACGCATTTTTTCGTGCGGCTAGAACGATAAGCGCGGCAAATTCCTCGGCAGGATTTTTCGTTGCGGTATTTGTCATGCCTGTGCGTCCTCTTTTTCTTCCTTATCCGCCTCCGCTACGGGTTCGGCTGTGGGCTTCTTGCTTTTCTTGAAGGAGAATTTTCTCTCCTCGCCGCGAAGCAGACGGGAGATGTTGTCGTGGTGCTTAGCAATTACCAAAATTGCCATCGACACGGCAAAAAGCTGATATTCGTTGGGATGGCCCCAAAGTAGCTGAGTGATGCGGTCAAGCACGATGGGGTAGAGAAGCATACACATGATCGAGCCGAGCGACAAGAATTTCGTGCC
>JAGBTR010000168.1 GCA_017631215.1 Clostridia bacterium
CTCGGCATCCTCGCGCTGTCGTGTCATCGAAAGGGCAAGACAGTACATCGGCAGTTCAATGGTACGCATCAGCGCCTCAAATGCCTGCTCGTCGCCCTTTTGGGCTTTATGGATGACCGACCGTAGCTCGCGATCGTCCCTTGACATACCGTCCCTCCTTTCTGTTTTGATGTACTGTATTGGCGTCTTATGCTCCAAGATCGCCGATACCTCTTTTTACGCGACCACTGCGCTCTGTGCGCGCGCGGTCGCTGTTAGGTGCTGTTTTGTTCATTCTTTGCTACACGGCAAAGAACGAACCAAGAAAACGTGCCAAGGGGCGTCCCCTTGGATCCCCCATGCGTTCGCATCGCCGACGAGGCGATGCTCAAAGGTCTTGCCCTGCAAAGTCTCTCCATCTTGGGCGCATAAGCGCACGCCCAAGATGGGGCTGGTCCAAGGATCTACGCCCTGCCTTGGGAAGGCACACCGCTCACATATCGAAAATGGGGGATGTCCGACTGAAGCAGATCAGGCAAACGGAAAGCGTGACTGCCGCCGCACGCCCTGCGAAGGCAAAGCGGCTTGCGTAAACGCATCAGCCGACACCCATACCCGAAAGTTTTTGGGGGTGCAGGGGGTGTTTTTTCAAAAACACCCCTTGCGTCGTTCTTCGCTTCCTACGCTCAAATCAACCCGCGCAGAACGCGCTCGACCTCGTCGGGTGTGGGGGCGGTCATCAGGCGACCTCGCGCTTCGGCCGCGCCCTTGACGCCGTGGATATACCACGCCATCTGCTTTTTGGACTCGGCAAAGCCGACCCGCTCGCCCTTCTCTGCGAGCATTTGCCGCATCTGACCGATAGCGGTCTCGATGCGCTCCTCAAGCGTGGGGGGCGCAAAGGCGCGTCCCTCCATCGCCGCGACGATCTCGGCAAACAGCCACGGATTGCCCATCGCGCCGCGGGCGATCATCAGACCGTCGCAGCCCGTCTCGCGCTTCATATGAAGCGCATCCTCGGCGCTGTATATGTCGCCGTTGCCGATGACAGGAATGTGAAGTGCATCCTTGACGGCGGCGATCTGCTCAAGATCGACCCCCGGTCGGTACATCTGCTCGCGCGTGCGTCCGTGGACACAAATAGCCGCTGCGCCCGCCGCCTCCAGCTCGCGCGCCATCTCGACGGCGCAGATATGGTCGGCGTCAAAGCCGATGCGGATCTTGACCGTCACGGGAATCGACACCGCCGCGCAAACGGCGCGCACGATGCGCCCCGCCAGCGGAATATCGCGCGTGAGCGCACTTCCCTCGCCGTTGGACACGATCTTGTGGACTGGACAGCCCATATTGATATCGATCGCGGCAGGTCTTGCCGCACTGCGACAGCCCGCATAGCTGCCGTCGACCAGCATCGCCGCCGCCTCGGCCATAAACTCGGGCTCACTGCCAAAGATCTGGATGGCCATTGGCACGTCGTCGGCGTGTACCTCGGCCAGCGGGGCGGTCTTGGAGCGCTCGGCAACGGCCGCGCGGCTCTTTTTTTCATAGCACAGTGACTTGGCTGACACCATCTCGCTGACGGTGTACTCCGCCCCCAGACGGCGGCACACCGCGCGGAAGGGGTGGTCGCTCACGCCCGCTAAAGGGGCAAGCATCAGCCCGTGGCGCAGCTTGACGTCACCGATGGCAAAGGCAAACTCACTCATTCGCTCGCCTCCTCGATCATCGGCGCACAGCCCAGCTCCTCGAGCTTGCGGCGCACCTCTTGCAGGTCGCGCAGCATATCCTCACGCTTGGTGGGGTCACGAAGCAGTGCCGAGGGATGATAGACTGCCATCATCCAGACGCCGTTTTTGCAAAACCATTGCCCGTGCTCGCGTGTGATACGAAAATCGGGCTTGATGAGCCGCATCGCCGCAATGCGACCAAGGCACACCAAAACGCGCGGTCGGATCAGCCGAAACTGCTCGCGCAGATGGACGATGCAGGCATCCTGCTCGCTCTCCTCGGGGTCGCGGTTGTGGGGCGGTCGGCATTTGAGGATATTGGCGATGTAGACCTTGTCGCGCGGCAGATCGGTCACAAGCAGATACTTGTCCAGCAGCTGTCCTGCTCTGCCGACGAAGGGGATGCCCTGTGCGTCCTCGTCCGCGCCGGGCGCCTCACCGACAAACATCAGCGGCGACTCGCGGTCACCCGTGCCGAATACGTTATTCGTTCGCGTCGCGCCCAGCGCACACGCGCGGCAATCGCGGCAGCGCTCCTCAAGCGTTGTCCACTCGGCACTCTTTTGGTCGTTCATTCACGCAACCTCCTCTCTTTGGGAACAAAACGGGGGAAGAGTCCCCCGTTTTATGATCCGCGTATCGCTCAGGTGCGATCCACGGGATACAGAATCTTGAGCTGATTGAGCTTGGACTGGTAAGCCGCTCTCTGCTTCTCCATCGTGAGCTGACGGGTGATACCCTCGCGCACGTCACCGAAGTGCATCGGCTCGGCAGCCTTCTTGCCGTCCAGACGGATGATGTGGTAACCGAACTGGGTCTGGACGGGCTCGGAGATCGCACCGACCTCCATCGTAAAGCACGCCTCATCGAACTCGGGCACCATCTGACCGTGACCGAACTCACCAAGGCTTCCGCCGTTGCGACCCGAGGGGCAGGAGCTGTTCTCTGCTGCCGCATCCTCAAAGGTGATCTCGCCTGCGCGGATCTTGGCAAGCAGCTCGAGCGCCTTGTCCTCGCTGTCCACGAGAATGTGGCTGGCGCTGACCGTCTCCTCGCCTGCAAACTGCTCGGGATGCTCGTCGAAGAACTTCTTGGCCTCCTCGTCAGTCACGCGGACGGACGAAACAGCCTTATTGACGGCATAATTGACCAGCAACTCGTTCTTGACGCGAGCAAGCTGCTCCTTGAACTCGGGCTCGCGCTCGTAGAGATTGCGGACGGCATCCAGTAGCATCAGCTTCTGGTTGATCAGCTCCTCAAGAACGGCGGCTCTGCCCTGCGGGCTTCTATAATTCTGTCCTGCCTGACCCATCGATGCGATGAGCATGTCGACGTCGGTCTCGGTGATCTGCTGGCCGCCAACGACGGCAAGTACACGGGTATTGTCCATTTGTTTGATTCCTTTCATCGAAGAAAAAATTTGATTGCTTATAGTATAGCACAACTCGGGCGCCGTGTCAATGTTATACGAACGAAACTTTTGCAAACGCGGCAAATGTAAAGGGGGCTTGCGCCCCCTTTGGGTTTAGTATTTGTCGTCGATCTCGCCCGGCATACCGACCTCATCGAGCAGTGCCCAGAGCATATCTTGCTCATCCTTGTCAAGGTCAAGCACGAACACGAAATCGTTGTAGCCGTAGCTGATCGGCTCAACGTAGGGCTCGCTTTCCGCGGCGTAGACCGTCTTGATCTCCTCGGTGCCGCCGATGGTGGCGATCGGCTCATACACGGTGTAGCCCTCGTGGATGATGTGAAGCACGGTCAAGCCATCCAACCCCTTGACGGGATCGGAAACCGTAACCATATCATCCAGATGCGAGAGCAAGAACTCCACCACGTCGGCGTAGTAGATCGAGCCAAAGTAGCCGCTGTTGGGGAACTCCTTACCTGCCCCGTTGATACCCGCGATGCGGACGACGCCGTCTGCATCCTTCGAGATATTCTCGATCATCTCCTTCACGCGCTCGCGCGAGGGCTGGGTCTTGATGACCTCACTGCTGAGCAGTGCGTAGCTTCGCGGCATATCGTCGGGATCGATGAAATAGTAGCAGGTCGAATCGTATCGCTCACCCGGGAAGCGTATGCTCATACGCAGCTCGATCGAGCCGTCGTATTTGTTGTAGGAGATGAAATGGGACTTGCCCGCGTCGTCCATCGCCCGCCACTCCTGCTCCATGATGGGGAGCAGAGCGGAGATGGTGTCGCCCGACACGTCCTGATCGTAGCCGCTGAACTGGAACAGCCGCACGTAGGCGTGCTTGACCTCCTCACGCGTGGGGATGGGCGTCAGATCTGCCTCCTCGCGGATGATCTCGATCAGGCGCGCATACTCCGCCTGCTCGATCATCACGCGGCGGGTGACGGTCATACCGCCCACCAGACGGATATCCACCCACGAGCGTCCAAAGGTCGCGGGCGCATACGAGGAAGACATCATATATTCCAAGCCGTTATAATAGTAGGTGCCGTTGCGCTCGGCGTCCTGCGCGCGCTTGAGCGCCTCTGCCACGATTGCGGCGGCTTCATCGTTCTTCGTCATATAGTCGCCCAGCTTGTTGTGCTCATACAGACTCAGCTCGACACCGCCAACGCCCGTCGTGCTACCGAGACCGACCGCCGTGATACGCTGGGCGGGGATGTCCTCGTTGTTGACGATCGCGTTGCCGATCATAATCGCACCGCCGAACACGACGCACGCCGCCAGCACGGCGCACAGCCACGGCGTTGCCTTGATCATACGGCGCACGCTTCGCGTGGTGAGCAGCTCATAGAGCAGGAAGATGAGAACGGTCACCACCAGCAGGATCAGGAAGATGCCGACGTCTCCGACTCCCGTCAACAGCATATACGTCATCACCAGCGCAGTAGGCAGCGTGACGAGACAGCGCATCAGGATCTGGAGCCATTTGCCTGCCACCGACCGTCCCGCCGTCTCACTGCGACGGATGCGGTAGAGCCAGCCGCCCAGCGCGAACAGCCCAAGGCTGACGAGCAGCGCGTAAATGAGCACTACGGGTCGGTCGACCAGTGCCTCGCCCATCACAAGATTGACGGGAAGCAGGAAGCTGGGGTTGAGGTAGCCACCCAGCACAAGGCTGCCGTCGATGAGGTTATTCACCTCATCGATCGTGATCATACCCAAGCCGAGGATGAGGCGCCACAAGCACAGCACGATGGCAAAGGCGATTCCGCTCGTCATAGACGTGCCCATCAGCGAGACAGCGACGTTTGCCGCCGAGATGAGCAGTGTGGTGTTAAGGCACATATACAGCATCTGGAGCAACAGTCCGCCAAACGAGAAGGTCGCGTACGGGTCGATTGCCCACAGCGCACCCGCCACCAGACACGAGGCGATGAGGATGCCCCACGCCCACGTCAGCGCTGCCAGCGTGGTGGTGGTGTAGACACAGCCGCGCGTGAAGGGGATGGCGTGATAGAAATCGGATTCATTGCGCTTGTTCAGATAGGAGAATAGGAAGAAGACGAAGAGCGGCATCAGATAGGACGCCACCAGTGCGGGGATGACCAGCGCGCCGTTCTCGATGGCCTCCGTGCGGAAGGGCATACTCGACGAGTTGGCCATTCCGTATACGTCGTAAAAATCATAGCGCGCCATATTTGCCATATGGTAGATGGGAATGAGCGCGCTGACGGATACGCACAGAATGGCGACCGCAATACCAACGATACGCAGACGCTTGAGCGCCTCCAGATACAGCTTGTAGTTGAACAGTTTGTTTTTCATACGGCACCTCCTCACTTCAGCACTTCGTCAAAGGAATAGCCCAGCGCCTGCATCTCGTAGACGAAGACCTCCTCAAGCGACAGCGGCAGAATATCGAGCAGCAGCGGCTTCAGCGCGCGGATGCCCGCCTCGGTCACCTCACGGCTGCCGCGCACGATGAAGCTGCAAACGCTTCCCATCTGCGTGTAGGAAAGGATGTTGATGCCCGCGAACTTTTCCTTGGTATAGGGCTCGTCAAAGGCGACCTGCACCTTGAAGAGCGCCGTCTTGAGATCCTGCACGTCCGACTCAAACACGATGCCGCCACGGTGAAGAAGCGCCAGCTGATCGCAGGTGTCCTCCAGCTCGTGCAGCGAGTGCGAGGTGATGATGGTCGTCGTCTGTCTCTCCAGCACGTCCTCATAGATGACCTGCTTGACAAGCTGACGCATCACGGGGTCAAGTCCGTCGAACGTCTCGTCGAAGAAGAGATAGTCGGGCATCGTACTAAGCCCCAGAATGGCCGCCGCCTGACGGCGCATACCCTTGGAGAAGGTCGCGATGTTGGCCGTGGGATCGAGACGGAAGGTCTCGGTCAGATGTGCAAAGCGGTCAAAGTCGAAGCGCGAATACATCGCCGCGTACAGCTTTGCCATCTGCTTCATATTCGACTGCGGCAAGAAGTACAGATCGTCGGGGATGTAGACGATGCGCTCCTTGGCGGCGGGGTTCTCCCACACGGGCATATCATCCACCGTGATGCTGCCGCTGTCGGGGCGGTAGACGCCCGAGAGCAATCTCAAAAAGGTCGATTTACCTGCACCGTTTGAGCCGATCATTCCGTAGATGCATCCCTTAGGAATGGTACAGCTCAGGCGATCAAGCGCAACAAACGGCTGCTTGTCGGGCGCAAAAAATTTCATAGTTACTTGATCGGCAACGATCATATCACAATCCCTCCTTATTCTCGTGATTCTCTGTCGGCATCTGCACGGCGGCAAGGATATCCTCCTCGCCGACGCCTGCCAACCGAAGCTCGCTTGCAAGCTCGCTCAGCATCTCCAGCTTGCCCAATGCTTCACGGCGCAGCACCTCGCGCGCGTCGGGAGCAACGTAACAGCCGCTTCCAGGTGCGGGCAGGATGACGCCGCGTCTTGTCAGCTCGGCGTAGCTTTTTTGAATGGTATTCGGGTTGATCGACAGCGCGGCCGACATCTCCCGAAGCGACGGAAGCTGTGATCCTTCCGCAAACGCTCCCATCAGAATACCGCGCTCAATGCCCTCGATGAGCTGCTCATACACGGGCTTGCCCGAAAATTTATCGATCAGTAGCATCGTCTCTCTCCCTTCTCTTTTTTGAATCGCGATCGCGCACCGCGTTACAAGCTCAACAGCAAACACAACGACGGTCGGTATCGCGGCGCATAGGATCGCGGCGGTCGTCACATCCATAGGTTGACCTCCTTCTGACTGCCCCAACCGCACTATGTGAGGTAGTACAGTTAGAGTATAACACAGCGCACCCCATCTTGTCAATAGGGTGCGCAAAAGTTTTTCGTTTATTTTTCGTCGGGATCGGCATCCTTTTTGGCGCGCGTATCACCCAACTCAATATCGAGCGGCGCGTCGATCTCGTCCGAGACGTACTTGCCGTTCTTTTTTCTCTGCTTGACACACTCGGTCAGCAAATACTCGATCTGACCGTTGACCGACCGAAAATCGTCCTCTGCCCAGGCGGCGATGGCATTGTACAGCTTTTCGGAGAGTCGGAGCGGTATCTGCTTTTTCTCTGCCATATCAATACAGACTTCCCGAGTTCACGATGGGCTGTGCATCGCGGTTACCGCACAGCACGACGAGCAGATTGGACACCATCGCCGCACGGCGCTCGCTGTCCAACTCGACCTGACCGCCCTTTTCAAGTCTGTCCAGCGCCATCTCGACCATACCGACCGCGCCGTCCACGATCATCTTTCTCGCGTCGATGATGGCGGATGCCTGCTGTCTCTGCAGCATAACCGCCGCGATCTCGGGTGCGTATGCCAGATAGGTGATACGCGACTCGACGATCTCGATGCCCGCCTCGTTGACTCTCTCCTGGATCTCATCGCGGATACGGGAGGCCACCAGCTCGCTCGAGCCGCGCAGGCTGCCGTCATCGGCCACGCCGTCGCCCGTCGTGTCGACGCCGGGGGCTACGTCGTAAGGATAGATGCGGACGATGTTACGCAGGGCGGTATCGCACTGGAGCGACAGATACTCCTTATAATTGTCCACGTTGAACACCGCCTTGGCGGTATCGACGATGCGCCAGGTGACCGCGATGCCGATCTCGACGGGGTTGCCCAGGCAATCGTTGATCTTCTGGCGGTTGTTGTTGAGCGTCATAATCTTGAGCGACAGCTTCTTGCTGATCAGCTCGGCGCTTGCCGCCTGACCTGCCACCACGGGGGCGGTGACCGTCTTGACGTCGCCCGACTGGTTAAGCTGCGTCTTAGCGGCGGGGTTGACCGCGGTGCAGAAGGGGTTGACGAAGTAGAAGCCCTCGCCCTTGAGCGTGCCGACGTACTTACCGAACAGCGTCAGCACGAGCGCCTCCTGCGGCTTGAGCACCTTGAGGCCGGGGAGGACGATCCAGCCGATGCAGATGTAGATGAGGCTGACGAGGAACAGCGCCGTCGGCACCACGGTAGTTGCCTTCTCCATCTCGATGGCGCCAAGGATGATGCCGACGATGGCAGCGATGTGTAGCACAATGGTCAACAGCATCACGAGCATGCCGTTTTTCTTTCCCTTGAGAACGATTTCTTGCATGATATAGTCTCCTTTCTCGGCGATCTTATCGCCTTACGATTTAATGATATCATATTGATATCAGTTTGTCAATAGGTTGGCAGATATTTTTTCAAATTTTAATTTGGCGGGGAGTTGAAAGCTGAATTTCACACAGCTTCTCCTCTTTACGCGCGTACTGTCACCTTGCAGGTGACGCCGCGCTGTTGGTGTTTTGATGTTCATTCTTTGGCGCACGCCAAAGAACGAACCAAGAAAGCGTGCCAAGGGCTACGCCCTTGGATCCCGCGCGGCTTTGCCGCGCTCCGTTCGCCTTGCCGACGAGGCAAGGCTCAAAGGTTTGGGC
>JAGBTR010000169.1 GCA_017631215.1 Clostridia bacterium
ATTCGCCGTATGGTCGCCCGCGGACGCAACACCAATATGATAGTCTACGGACCTCCCGGCATCGGCAAGCCGACCGCCGCCGAGATCATCGCCGCGCGGTCGGGTATGACCTTCCACCGCCTCAACGCGACCTCGGCCTCGCTTGCCGACGTCAAGGCGGTGCTCAGCGAGACCAACAACGTCTTCGGCGCGGGCGGCGTGCTCTTGTATCTGGACGAGATCCAGTATTTCAACCGCAAGCAGCAGCAATCGCTGCTTGAGTACATCGAGGACGGTCGGGTCACGCTCATCTCGTCGACCACCGAGAATCCGCATTTTTACGTCTACAACGCCATTCTCTCGCGGGCGAGTCTGTTTGAATTCAAGCCCGTCACGCCGCGCGATTGCATCGGTGCGCTTCGCCGCGCGCTCGACTATCTCAACGCCGAGAACAAGACGGACAAGACGGCGGACGACGCGCTGCTCGAGCGCATCGGTCGGGCGACGGGCGGTGACGTGCGCCGTGCGATCGGGCTGCTTGAAAACGTTTATTTTGCCGCCGACGGCGCGCTGACCGAGGAGGATATGAACAACTTCTCGTGCGGCGTGTCCAATTTCAACGACGACGTGCATTATGATCTTTTGTCCTGCCTGCAAAAGTCCATTCGCGGCTCGGATCCCGACGCGACGGCGTTCTACGTGGCGCGGCTGTGCGCGGCGGGCGAGCTGCTCTCGCTGTGCCGTCGCTTGCAGGTCATCGCGTCCGAGGATATCGGGCTTGGCTACTCGCAAGCCGCCGCCATCGTGCGCGCTTGCTGTGAGTCGGCGGTCGAGCTGGGTCTTCCCGAGGGACGCATCCCGCTCATCCACGCCGCCATACTGCTGGCGACCTCGCCCAAGTCCAACAGCGCCTATATGGCGTACGACCGCGCCGCCGAGGACATTGCCGGCGGCAAGGGGGGCAGCGTTCCCGTGCATTTGCAGTCGCCGCTCTTCAAGGGCTATCGCTACCCGCACGACTTCCCCGACCACTACGTGCCGCAGCAGTATCTGCCCGACGATCTCAAGGGGGCGCGCTACTATGTCCCGGGCGAGAACAAGCAGGAAAGCGCCGCGGCCGCCTACTGGGCGGGCGTTCACGAGCGCGCCAAGAATCAGAAAAAGTAAGGAGGATCGACCGATATGAACTATTCCGAGCAACCCGAGCGCCAAAACCGCGTGCTTGCCGTCTGGATCTGGGTGACGATGATCGGCGGCATCCTTCTGTTTGCCTGCTCGATGTATCTGCCCGACTACCCCGCCCTGCTTCAGCTCATTGGCGTGGGTCTGATGGTCGCGGCCATTCTGCTGGTCGGTCACTATCAGACGCGCTACACCTACCGCATCGAGCCCGCCGCGCGCGGCGGTGAGGGGCGTGATTTCGTGGTCATTCAGCACAAGGGACGCCGCGAGACGGTGGTCTGCCGACTTGGCGTTGAGGACGTGCGCGAGATCGAGCATCAAACGCCCGAAAACCGCGACGCACTCAAGAAAAAATACGCCGACCAAAAGGACGTCGTTCACGCCTACTGCATCGACCTTCTGCCCGCCGACAGCCATTATCTCCGCTTCGACGACGGCGGCGACCGCGTGGTCATCCGCCTGCAGGCCAGCCGCGAGCTGATCGCCATATTTGAGGCCGCTCTGCCGCGGACGTGATCCGTCGGGGCGCGTCTTGACCCAAAACCAAAGGACACCCATCGCACGCTGCGGTGAGTGTCCTTTTTATGTTGGGATCCGATTACTCGACCTTGCCCATATACGCCTTCTGCGCCTCGCTCAGCTCGTCGATCCTGACCGCAAGGCTGTCCAGCTTGATGCGTGCGACCTCCTCGTCGATCTCACGCGGCACGGCATACAGCTTGTGCTCCAGCGTGCCCGCCGTCTTGACCAGGTGCTCCAGTCCCTTGGCCTGGATGGCAAACGACATATCCATAATCTCGGCGGGGTGACCGTTGCCTGCGGCGAGGTTGACCAGCCGTCCCTCGGCCAGCAGGTTGAGCGTGCGACCGTCGGGCATACGGTAGCCCACGATGTTGGGCTTGCGGTCGAACACCTCGACCGACATCTCGCGCAGAGCGAGCTTGTCGATCTCGACGTCGAAATGTCCGCTGTTGGCAAGCAGGACGCCGTCCTTCATCACCTCGAAATGCTCGCGGCGGATGACGTCCGAGCAGCCCGTCAGCGTGACGAAGATGTCACCGATGCGGGCGGCATCGTCCATCGGCATCACGGTAAAGCCGTCCATAATGGCCTCGATGGCCTTGATGGGGTCGATCTCGGTGATGACCACCACCGCGCCCATACCGCGCGCACGCATCGCAAGTCCGCGACCGCACCAGCCGTAGCCCGCGATGACGAACACCTTGCCCGCGATCATCAGATTGGTCGCGTTCATAATGCCGTCCAGCGTCGACTGACCCGTGCCGTAGCGGTTATCGAACAGATGCTTGCAATCGGCATCGTTGACGTCGATCATCGTATAGTCGAGCAGACCCGCCGCCTCGCGGCTCTGGAGGCGGTGGATACCCGTCGTCGTCTCCTCACAGCCGCCGATCAGACGGTCGCCGCACTCGCGGCAGGCGCCGTGCAAGAGCGAGATCAAATCGCCGCCGTCGTCGATGATGAGGTCGGGATGGCAGGCGAGCGTCATCTTCAGATGCTCCTCGTACTCCGCATCGCTGACGCCGTGGCGGGCGTAGACCTCAAAGCCTGCGGGGTCGGTCGCCATCGCGGCGGCAACGTCGTCCTGCGTGGAGAGGGGATTGCAGCCCGTCATCACCACGCGCGCACCGCCCGCGCGAAGCACGTGGGCGAGATACGCGGTCTTGGCCTCGAGATGGATGGACATCGCGATCGTCTTGCCCGCAAAGGGCTTCGTCTTCTCAAACTCGGCGCGGATGCGGTTCAGGATGGGCATATAGTCGCGCACCCACTCGATCTTGGCGCGACCCGAGGGGGCAAGTGCTGCGTCTTTGATATCACTCATAATTCTGTCTCACTTTCTTTCATTGTTTTCATTCAAAAATGCGGGGGCGTAGGCACGGCGGTATTCGCTGGGCGACAGCCCCATTTGCTTCATAAAGGAACGGTTGAAGGTGCGCAGGGTGTTAAAGCCCGACCGCGAGCCGATCTCGGTGATGCTCAGATCGGTCTGGCGGAGCAGACGGCAGGCGTCCGACACGCGGAGCGAATTGACGTAGTCGTTGAACCGAATGCTGAGCTTGTGGCTGAACAAATGCGATATGTAGTAGCGACTCAGATGCAGTGCCTCCTCGAGCGCCTCAAGCGACAGATCGCTCTGAAAATGCTCGGTACAGTAGTTGACGATCTCGCGGATGGCGTGCGAGTCCTCGCCGCGCGGCTCGGTCAGGTCGAGCAGCGGCAGCATATGACCGAACAGCGCCAAAAACAGCCCTCGGATCGAAAGCTCCTGCCACGGACTCGGCGTGCGGATGGTCTGTGCCAGCGCGCGCATCAGCGTCAGAAGGATGGGATGCTCGTCGGCGTGCCTGATGCAGGCGTTCGTCGGTGTCTGCTTGCCAAACACGTGCGACAGCTCGGGCATCTGATCGGGGTGGACGATAAACAGAAGATACCGCTCGCGCTCGATCTCCTCAAAGCGGTGGACGCGGTTGGGAAAGACGACCAGCAGGTCTCCCGCCTCGACGACGTATTCCTCCGAGTCGACAAAGACGCGCGAGCGCCCCTCGAACAGATAGAAAAATTCGATATGGATATGCAGATGGGGCGAGCATTTCAGCCCACTCTGCTTGTTGTCATCATCACGGCAGTAGTAGTCTGCCGCGCGATTTTCGTATGGGATCAGCACGCCGTCTCACCTCACTTCCGTCACAGCCACTATATCTTATCACAAAGCTCGGACAAATGCAAGAGGTTTTTGCTCCTTTTTGATCGAAAAACGGACAAAAATTGTCATCCCTCCGAGTCAAAAGCCAATGCGTCGGCGCATATCTATAGAGTGAATCCATATTCGAGGGGGAAAGGGTGACAAATGACAAAACAATTGATCCGCATATTCGCGCTTGCGTGCGCGGTCTGCCTGCTCATCGCCTGCCGCGCACCGCGGTCGGATTTTTCCTATCTGAACGCGCCGACCGTGTACGAGCTTGCGGGCGAGGTGGACGGGCTCGCCTTTCGTGCCACGCTCTCGGGGGCGGGGCGAGACACGCAGGGGGAGCACTTGCGCGACGGGCAGGATTTTTTGCTGGTCTACCACGAGCCGCCCGCGCTCAGGGGCATTTCCGTGGCCTACTCGGCGGCATCCGACGTCTACACGGTGCGGCTGGGCGAGCTGGAGGTCGACGGCGAGGTATACGCGGCGCTGGGCGAGGTAGGCA
>JAGBTR010000170.1 GCA_017631215.1 Clostridia bacterium
CAACGAAATATCCGTGCGAGGTGTTGGACGGAATGACAAAAATATCACCCACGCGGCACGGGATCTCCTGACCGCGCACGCAGTGCAGTCCCTGCCCCGCAACGATCAGATCCACCTCGATCAGCGGCACCGTCTCCAGCTGCAACAGCGCGCGGTCCGCATCGTATACCGTATCATAGGTCGTTATGCCATAACGGAGCGTGCCCGTATTCTTCGGCGCGTTGTTCATCCTTCTCACCTCAGCTGTGTTTTGACCGAGCGAGCAACACACGCTACCCCGATCCAATTATATCATACCATATTTATCCTCGCGTGTAAATATGGTTTTCTTCATTTTTTACAGCAAACAGCCAAAACTCAACCACATACCCCCGCCCCTTTGCGTAGGCAACGTTCAAAAAGCCCCGCGCGACGCGCAGGGCTTGGCTTTTGATTCTTCCTTGTGGGTGATGTGACAATAAATTACGGAATACATACCGTCGGATACCCATACCATTCCGGAGAAGTGAACCCCTCGGCTCCTTCATGGTAATACACAGTGAAATGTACATCATATGGTTCCCAAACCCCGGAAACAGAATCTGAAAACTCAAATGTAGTCGGCGCATCTCCTTCAAACATGATCTTTTTTAGCCCACTACACATATTAAAATCCATTTCAGTAACAGTTTCTACCGTTTTAGGAATAATGATTTCTTTGAGCTTGGGATTATTAACAAAGGCTTTGTGTCCGATTGTTACAAGGCCTTCATTTAATGCAACAGACTCAAGATTTGGGCAAGCGGCAAATGCAGAGTCTCCAATTTCTTTCAATGTTGAAGGAAATACAAGCTGTTTTATTTGCGTGCAAGCAAACGCACCGTATCCACCAATGATCTCGATACCATCTTCGAAAGCAATCGTTTCAAGGCCGGAAGAGTCGAATGCTTGATCGCCAATCGCTCTCACTTGGGAGGGAATCGTTATGCTCTTTAGGCGTGCGCATTCTTGAAAAGCAGAGCTGCCGATTTGAACCAAATTGGTGGAAAGCGTTATGGCTTGGAGACGATCGCACTGGTAAAAAGCATCAGCTGCGATTTCAATGATCGTATTGGGCATAATTACTGATGTTGCGGAGTTCTTTCTAAATGCGTTAACACCGATTTTAGTAACCGATTTACTTTGAATCGCACTCGGAATAACGACGTCAGGATCCGTTCCGATATAGGATGTGATCGTGATCGTGCCGTCCTCGTTTTCCTCATACTCAAAATCCGAAGCAGGGTTCTCCGCGTCCGCACTGCCGCAGGCGGGGAGCATCATAAAAAGAAGCAGAAAAGCCAATAATACACGGATTGTTTTCATCATCATTTTCCTCCTTTGGGATCAATGGTCGTCTATTGTTTCGTCGGTCTCTCAAACCCCAACAAACGCGCCGTTGTGCGTCAGCACGCGCTGCAAGATCTTGACATCGACCTCGCGCACGGTGCAGTGTGCCCGAACCGCCAGACCTGCCGCCGTACCCGCCGCCTCACCGAGACAGCAAACGGTGGGCATAATGCGATAGGACGCCTGCGCGCCGTGGTCGGATGAGATGCACCGCCCCGCGACCAGCAGATTTTCCGCCTCCAGCGGGATCAGACTACGGTAGGGGATGGTGTAATATGTTCCCTCGGGGAAATAGTAATGGCTGGTACCCGTGCCCTCGGGGTTGTGAATATCGATGTCGTAATTGCACGCCGCAATCGCGTCCTCAAACTTGACGCAATTTCTGCAATCCTGCTCGGTCAGCACGTAGTCGCCCACGATCATACGGCTCTCGCGCACGCCGATCTCGGCCGCTGTCATCATCAGAAAGCTGTCCTCAAGTCCGTCCGCGTGCCGCTTCATAAAGTCGTAGATTTCCCGAACCTGCTTGCGCGCCAGCACCTCGGCCGCCGTCACGTCCTCGGGGTCGGTGGGGTTGCGCTTGACGACCCTCGTTGTGTTGAAATGCAGCACGTTCTTGACGGGCGTCTTGAAAACGAGAACGTCCTCGCGCGGGTTGATCAGCTCCCCCGCCGCCAAGGCACGCTGATGCGCCTCCTGAAGTCGCTCACGGCTGGCATAAAACCGCTCCGCGTCCACGTTGCCAAGACGAAAGCACAGCGTCATCGGCTGACAAAGGTGGTCAGCCTCACGGCCGAGCACCGTCGGGCATCCTGCCAGATAAGCCAGCTGAGCGTCGCCCGTGGCGTCGATGAAATAGTCCGCTTCGACGGACACCACGCCGCTTTTGGTCGCCACCTTGACCGACGTGATCTGCCCATCGCACTTCTCTGCTTCAAAAATATAGGCGTGATAGAGCAGATCCACGTGCGCCTCCTCAACCATATCGTTGAGGATCATCTTCAGCTCTTCCTCGAGAAAGGTCTCCGCCATCATCGCGCCGCGCGCCTTCATACGGTCGTGGATCGCCTTGAAAATACCCATCGAAAGATCGACGCGCACGCCGTCGACCCGCGTCCAATACGCCATAAAGGGGTTGACGAGACAATTGACCGCCGCACCGCCCAGGCAGTTGGATTTCTCGACGATCAGCACGCTCGCGCCCTCTCTTGCGGCCGCCAATGCCGCCGCCACACCTGCAAAACCACCACCGATGACAGCAAGATCATATCGTTTCATCATAAACCTCCACACAAAAATGGTACGCCGACGACACCGCGGTCGTGCGTTCTGCACTCATTGTATCATATTCCCCGCGTACTGTCAATCCGTTTTTCAAAAGCCCGAGGCATCAGCCTCGGGCCTTGTTATCAGAATATATTTCCGAGGTTCCCATTTAGTCTTGATCCATCAAGCTTTGGGTTCGGGTCGGGGCTGCCGCTTGGCGTCTTTTCCTTGCGATTGCGCTTACAACCAATACGATCAACAGCAAAACAAACATTCCCGCGAACGAAAAGAAATCCAAAAAGCCGGCAGAATTCGGATACGCGATCTCGTATGGGTTTTCGGCATCATAATAAAGGGTGATCTTGTCACCGACGGAATACAAAACACGCCGCCCAACGAACAAGCTTTTCACCGCCATATCCAACTCGCCTTGGTACGTCTCACCGTCGACCTCATAGGTAACGCTCACCTCTTGTATGTCCGGGTTCCGCCTTCGATCGTGCAGATCTGTGTCGACAACCGTGGCCTCGACGGGCTCCATATCGGCGATACGATGACGGTACCATACGTCAGAAAAGCCCGAAAATCCATATTCCCATAAGCAAAGCAGCGCCGCGATGACGATCACGAGTATCAAGCTGAACCGACCGTTTTTTGGCTTTGACATATCGCACCTCCGCTGTTTTTTTCTTATTATAGCAAAAAACACCTATTCTTCATCCGATTTTCACGCAAAAGCACTCGTTCGTATATCTGTCTACTGACCGTCGTCATTGATATCCATGTTACAATGACTCGGTAAACGCTTTTGCTCGGCGTGTAATTTCTTCATAATCGCCGGAAAAGATCGCCTTCTTGTCAGCAATCGCCGTGGCGACGCCAACGCCTTTGGCTCCGGCGGCCAAGTAATCCGCCAAATTGTCAACAGTCACACCGCCGACCGCAAGAAATTTAATGTGGGACAGCGGAACCGACAGCGCCTTGAAATAGGACAGCTTCACCTCGGAATTCGGGAAAAGCTTTACAAAATCCGCGCCGTAACGATGGGCATTGGCGGCCTCGGTCGGGGTAAACGCACCGGGCATAGAAACCATCCCCAGCGCTCTGGTTTTTCTTATAACGTTTTCATAGCAATCGGGAGAGATAATAAATTCCGCGCCGGCCTGATACGCCTGCTCGACCTGCTGCTCGGTCATAACCGTGCCCGCACCGATCCTGACTCGTCCGTCAAACTGCTCTTTAAGCGCGCGAATATAGGAGGCCGTCGTCTCATCACTCACGTTGCCCGATTGATCAAAGGTAACCTCAACAAGCTTGATCCCGCCCTTTTCCATAGCTTCAACGGTACGGATGAGCTGCTCTTTGCTAAAGCCTCGCAAAATGACAATGATTTTATGCTTTTCAATGTCTCTGATGACCTCTTCTCGATTCATCCATTCATCTCTCCCATCATTTCCAAAAATTTTTCCAAGGATTCCCTTGCAGTCTTATCGTCCTCGTTGTCAAACGTAAACAATACGTCGACCGCCGCACGTTCTTTTAGTTCTTTGGGAATACTGCGGTCGGTTTTTTGGAGGTA
>JAGBTR010000171.1 GCA_017631215.1 Clostridia bacterium
AGGTACGTCGGGCTCTTCAGGCTCGGCAGGTACTTCGGGCTCTTCAGGCTCGGCAGGTACATCGGGCTCTTCAGGCTCGGCATGTACTTCGGGCTCGTCGGGATCGGCAGGAGGCTCCTTGGTCGAACATCCGATCAGTGCGATCCCAACAACGCAAAGGCACATCAATAGTGCAACTAGACGCAAAAAAGTAAGGTTCTTCATTTTCAATTCTCCTTTTCCTTTACTGGGCTGTCTCAAGCGTAGAGTTTCCGTTTGAGACAGCCAAAATTTATTGTGAAAGCTTAACCAAAGGTATCCTCAGGAAGGACGATACCGTCTCCGGGCACTACACCCGTATAACCGCTCGTAGTAATGATGTCGACCGCTTCAAATTTGATGATAGCGATCTCCGCGCGTTCATATTCTCTTCTTACCATAATTTCACCTCATCATTGATATGCTGCGGCAGACACACCATAGTTGTAAAGCGACTCGAGCAAAGTGCCCAGCTTGGCACCTGCCGCGGGACGCATCTTCGCAATATAGTGGTTGACCGAGTAATTGAGCGAGTAGTCCGCATTCGTACCGAAATATGCGTTGAACACAGTAGCGAAATCATAAGCATATACGGGAACATCCAGATAGTATCTGCCCTCCTCATCCATCTCAAAGGTGGTATAAGCCTTACCACCAACGTTGAGCGTCAATCCGTCGACCTTGCCGGCAGCAAAGGTATAACGGATGTGGACGGTACCATCCAGCACCAGCGTTGCACTCTTGAAGGTCGCATCGAAGTCATCGTCCACGGGGGCACCGGAAAGGAGCGTATCAAGTACAGCCGGATCTGTATAGGTAGAGGGTGTCAGCTTGGTTGCCAGCGACTCATCGATATCGCTGACCAACGCATCCATGTTGTAGTCCACATAGGTCTGTGCCGCTGCACCGTACGCAAGAAGGTCAGAGAGCAAGGTGATGAGCTTTTGATCCGTCGTTTTAGCGAGGATG
The DNA here is from genome assembly GCA_017631215.1 of Clostridia bacterium. Classification (GTDB taxonomy): domain Bacteria; phylum Bacillota; class Clostridia; order Oscillospirales; family CAG-272; genus SIG644. The sequence goes on from JAGBTR010000171.1 coordinate 988, forward strand.
TTCGTGATATACTCCTGCACGCTATAATCCTTGGTCGCGCCCTTAGCGAGCGAGCCGTTCGCATCAACGTACCACACCGTCATCGACAGCGTGTCCGTCATACGATGTGCGGGGATGTCTGTAAAGTCGGTCACCCAGACCCGGCTCATACCGTTAGCGGACGTAGAGAACAAGGTAGCAGGTGCATACGAACGCGTCATTCCCGCCTCACCGCCGAGCACGAACTCGATCGCCGCCGTTTGAGCAAGAGATGTAGGTGTCGTCGCCTTGATGGTGAAGTCGATGGATTCTCTCAGCGTCGGCTGTGCGCTCGTCACCGCAGGACCGAAGCCGCCGCTCTTCTCGAAGCGGATATTATCCGTATCCAGCTTGTAGCCGGCGGGCAGATCGGCGGTCGTCAAAAGAGATACACGAACGATATCCGTCATATCGACCGTCTCGCCTGCGCTATCCTTGACCGTAAAGTCAAAGTGCGAGAGCGGGATCTCTACCGTAGACCAAGCCCCCTCGGTCACGCCGTAGTCATCAAGATCGATTGTCAGCGTGGTCTGCTGAAGATCGCCGCTCGTGCCCGAGGAGATCGCGACCGTAAAGGCGTTATCACTCAGGCTCATGCCCGTTGCGAAAACGTCGAATTTCAACGTGGTCTTGTCCGAGATATCGTGAGGATGATGCTCCGACATATCAAAACGCGTATCCTTTGCGGTCGCGCCGTTGAATGCCGTCTTGATCTTGTCACCGACACCGTAGGTGATCACATCATCGCGCGTACCGATCACGCCGCCGTCAAAGAAGGTGACGTTGTCGATCGCAGCCACAGCCTTTTGCTCTGCAGTCTTCTTGGTGCCGCCCATAGCGAACGTGCGGATATAATTAAAGGTCTTTGGGTTAAATGCGACGCGTGCGTCGCTTGCATTGTTGACCTTGCCGTAGAACAGCGTATAGATGGGCATCTCGATATGGTTCCAGCCATCCTTGAGCTCACCACGGGAGCCATCGGCATTGACAACGTAGTCACCAAACATCTGCGGGATGCTAAGACCCGAGGTCAGGATCTGCTGATGGTCGCTCTGCCCCGAGGAGGTCATATCGATACGGAATTTGACGGTGTTGCCCCAATAGGAGAGATTTTCAAGATACAGATCGAAGCCGATGTGATCCGCCTTGGAAATATCAAGCGCACTCTTCAAGCGGACCTCGTTGATATTGTAGTTCGCCGTATCCACCAAATTGCCACCCACGGCAACGTTGAGCATATTCAGCGCCGTATTGTTGACTCTACCGTCAACACCTGCGACCGTCAGAACATTGCCCGACGAGATGTCCTTACCCACATTCATACGAGCTACGGGGTTGCCATTCTCGTCTGTGCTCGCTTCATCTACGTTGTTAAGGGCTCTAAAGTTGCGTGTAGCAACGACCAGACCGTTGGCAAAGGTCGTCTCGCCGCTCTTCCAGAAGCGGATATAGTTGAAATTCTGAGGAACGAAGGCAGGCGAGGTCTTATCCGTAAACGCGCTCGTCAGGATGGTGACCGTCTGCCACTTTCCTGCTTCCAGCGTCTGGCCGTTCAGCTGATTGAGCGACAGCTTTCTTGCCTGGATCTCCTGTACGTCAGCGGCGCCAGAAGATGAGAATTCCAAAAAGAGCAGATTATCACCAAAAGCGGCATCGGACATCCAGATGTCGAACTGGATACCATAAAGGTTTGCACAATTTGGCGTAGCACTCGTCATTTTCAGACCGCCCCACGCCTCCGTGCTTTTCAGCGTAACGCTGGAGGCGGTATTGAACCACACCCACTCGTTGACGCCGTCAGCACCCTTCGTTCCATCCGCTTTGATAACGTCAGCAACGGAAGACTTGTGAGTCGTCGATACGATCGAAACGCCGTGCGTGGAGGAGCCCGACCAGAAGTCGACCTCGGCGCCGCCCATCTTATAGCCGCCAAGCGAGGCTCTTGCGAATACGACGCTGCGCGTTTCGCCGTCAGCGTACGTGCCCTTCACCCACGACTTGTTGTAGATACGGAAGAAATCAAACTGGGTGGCATCCATGCCCGTAGACTTCGTTCTTGCCGACACGGGGATCTCGATGCGATTCCAGCCCGCCGACAGCTCGATGCCCGCCATATCGGCAAACTCGGCAAGAGACGCCCAGTTGTTTGCCTTGCTCTTGATCAGATCCTCTTCCTTATCGGGCTCGCCCGACGAGGTCAGCTCTAAGAAATACTCGCGCTGCTGTGCATCCTCGTGAGACAGATACACGTCGAAATTGACCGTGCTATATTGATCAATATTGAGCGCAGTAGTAGGCTTGCCAACAAACTGCAGAGGCGGAGCGGCGGCAGGAATATCTGCCGTTGCCGTGTAGTTGATCACGTGCTTGGCGGGGTCAATGCCCATCTTCAAAATGACCTCGTCGCTCTCCGTGGGCATTGCCACCGAAGCATCGGTGAAGTACATATTGTCGATCTTGAAAACAGTATTCTTCCCCGCCGTACCGATCGTGTTCTGCACGTTCTGACGGGTGTAGACGGTATTGCCGTCCTCATCCTTGACGATCTCGCCATTCTCTCTCAGCGCAACGTCTGCGGCGGAGTTGTAGATGCGGAAGAAGCTCCACCGGGTGGGATCGAAGTCCGCACTCTCGCCAAAGGTCGAGAGCGGGATCTCGATGTGGTGCCAGCCATCCTTCAAAATATAGTCGACCAAAGAGTTCAGCTCTGCGACAAACTGAAGCTCGTGGTCATCTCCCGTATAGCCGAGCGAACGCAGCTCAAAGTAGAAGGTCGCGTTCGCGATACCCACGGCATTCTCGAGATACAGATCAAACACAAGAGTATTCATGTTTGAAATATCGCGAGCGGTCTTGGTGGTGTAGACCATCTCAAGCACGGTGCCGGGACGCTGAAGCGCAGGCACTCCTTCAACGATGGTGGCAACCGTACCGTCCGCCATATACTGCGCCGTGCTACCGAACCAACGGTCGCCAACGCTCGAGCGGTCGGTGCCGTCGGACACCGGGATGATCTGTGGCACATCTTGTGCGGCCGCCGACTCCGCTACCGTGGAGAATACCGTCATAGGTATCACCATCAACAGCGCAAGCAGCATAGCCAACATTTTCTTCATTACAGATTTTTTCAACATAGTTAATCCCCTGTTCTTTATTACAGATTTTTTCATC
>JAGBTR010000172.1 GCA_017631215.1 Clostridia bacterium
ACCCTCCTCGCCTGCGATGACGGGAGTCTCACCGATCGCGCCGAGGATAGCGCCCGTAGCGTCTGCGGCGGTGTTGTCGGTGGGGATGTAGATCACATCAGATGCGGCTGCGGCGGCAGAGGCGACCTGCGCGATGTCATTCGAATTGGAGAAGGAGAAGATCCGGCAGGTTTTGCCCGCAGCCTCGAGCAACGGTTTGATCACATCGATCTGGTACTGCGAATTGGGCTCGGCAGAGCAGTAGAGAAGACCGACGTTCTTTGCCTCGGGGAAGAGGTCGACGAGCATCTCGGCCTGCTGATCGAGCGGCGCGAGGTCAGACGTGCCCGAGACGTTGGTGCCGATCACGCCGTTCGAGGCGGCGTAGGCCTCGCGGTCAAGGTCGAGGGCGGTGGGGTAGTCGGTGACCGAGGTACCCAGAATCGGGATGGTCGTCGTGCCATTGTTGGCGGCTTGCAGCGCGTTGGTTGCATTCGCCATGATCAGATCGACCTTTTTCGACACGAAGTCGGTGATGGCGGTGGTGCAGGTGTTGGCGTCACCTTGCGCATTGACGAACAGGAATTCGACGTTGTCCTCGCCGAGCTCCTCGATCACGACTTCCTTAAAGCCGTTGGTCGCGGCATCCAGGGCGTCGTGGGGGGCGAGCTGCAGAATACCGATGGTGATCTTACCGTCATCGGTCTTGCTACAGCCCGTCATAAGACAGGCGCAGAGAACAAGGCAGAGCGCCATGGTCAGGGAGATGAGTTTTGTGAGTTTCATGGTAGGTTTCCTCCAAATTAAAATAATTTTTTATAAAATAAAAACATCCACCGCTTCCTTCTGTGTAAATAAAACACGAGAAGCGGTGGATGTTGTTATTTTTGAGTGGCTTAATCGGCCATCAGCATAACGGATGCATCCATCGCAGATATATAAAAATAATAGCAAGCAGATGCATAAAGTTTCATGATGCCGAGGTCCTTTCTTGATTTTATGCACGAATTATACACCCTTCGTGCAGGTTTGTCAACCCCTTTTTTGAAAAAAAGCTGAAAAAATTTTTTATAGGGAGATGCCCGTGATTCCTTTTTTCTTCTGATGCTCGACGAATTCCTCGTACGTTCCGTGGAAATCCTGCCAGCCGTCGGGCGTCAGCTCGATGACGCGGTTTGCGACCGTGTTGACGATCTCATAGTCGTGCGACGAGAAGAGAATATTGCCCTTGAAGTCGGAAAGTCCGTTGTTGACGGCGGTGATGGATTCGAGGTCGAGATGGTTGGTCGGCTGATCGAGCAACAGCATATTCGAGCCGAACAGCATCATACGCGAGAACATACAACGCACCTTCTCACCACCCGACAGCACCTGCACCTGCTTGAACACGCTCTCGTTCGAGAACAGCATGCGACCGAGGAAGTTGCGGAGATAGGATTCTGTCTGGTCGACGGAATACTGACGCATCCAATCGATAATACTGTCTGTGCAGCCCTCAAAATATTCGGTGTTGTCGCGAGGGAAGTAGGACTTGGTGATGCTCACGCCCCACTTGAACTCACCCGATGCGGGCTCGATCTCCTCCATCAGAATGCGGAAGAGCGCCGTGATGGCGCGGTCATTACCGACGAAGGCGACCTTGTCGTTCTTGCCGACCATAAACGAGAGATTTTCAAATAGCGTTTCGCCCTCGACGACGGCCGTCAGATTCTTGACCGTGAGAATATCCTTACCAGGCTCGCGATCCATATCGAAGCCGATAAAGGGATAGCGGCGCGAGGAGGCGGGCAGCTCGTAGACGGTCAGCTTGTCGAGCAGGTTGCGGCGACTGGTCGCCTGACGTGCCTTGGACTTGTTAGCAGAGAAGCGCGAGATGAACGCCTGCAGCTCGCGGATCTTTTCCTCGTTGCGCTTGTTCTGCTGCTTGATCATACGCTGAACGAGCTGGCTGGATTCGTACCAGAACTCGTAGTTGCCGACGTACATCTTGATGCCGCCGTAGTCGATGTCGACGATGTTGGTGCAGACGTCATTGAGGAAGTGACGGTCGTGCGAGACGACCAGTACAGTGCCTTCATAGTCGGCGAGGAAGTCCTCGAGCCACATCACGGCATCCAGATCCAGACCGTTGGTCGGCTCATCGAGCAAAATGATGCCGGGACGACCGAACAGTGCCTGCGCGAGCAGTACCTTGACCTTCTCGCCCTCGGTCAGCTGATCCATCGTCTGCCACAGCAGTTCCTCGGAAAGTCCCAGACCTTGAATGAGACGGGATGCCTCGGACTCGGCCTCCCAGCCGTCCAGCTCGGCAAATTCGGCCTCCAGCTCGGAGGCGCGCACGCCGTCCTCATCCGAAAAGTCCTCCTTCTCGTAAAGGGCGTCCTTTTCCTTCATAATCTCATAAAGGCGGGCGTTGCCCATAATTACGGTGTCAAGCACCGTATATTCTTCGAAGGCATAGTGGTCCTGACGCAAAACGGACATTCTTTCCTCCTCGGGGATGTAGACCTCACCCGTCGAGGGCTCCAGCTCGCCGCACAGCAGCTTAAGGAAGGTCGATTTGCCCGCGCCGTTGGCACCGATAACGCCATAGCAGTTGCCGGGGGTGAATTTGAGGTCAACGTCCTTGAACAGCTGTTGACCGCCGAAATGGAAGCTGAGATTGGTTACGGTAATCATAATGAACTCCTTATCTGTGGTATATGTATCATAGAATTGATCGATTTCGACTTGAAAAGTCGGTCGCGTCGTAGTATAATCATAGTAACGAAGTCCCCAAAAGGAGGAAATACGGATGCGCGCATTGGGAATTGATATCGGAACGACCAAAACGGTGGTCATCTCGCTGGAGGTGGAGACGGGAGCTGTCCGTGTATGCGAACACGTCGCCACACCCACGCTCTCACCCACGTTCGAGGGTGAGCATATCCAAGATGCCGCCGCCATCATCCGCGAGGTCAAGCGGATGGTCGATGCTCATCTGACCGATGACGTATGCACCATCGGCATCTCCGGACAGATGCACGGCATTGTGTATCTCGATGATAAGGGCGAGACGGTCAGCCCACTGTACACGTGGCAGGACACGCGCGGTGCGGCGCACGCCGAGGCACTGGGCATCAGCGTAGGCTACGGTCACGCGACACACGCCTACAACGCCGAGAACGGTCTTGTACCGCTCGATGCTGTCGGCTATGCTACGGTGGCGGATGCAGTGGCTTGCGCTCTTTGCGGCGTGTCTACGCCCGTCCTGCACGCATCGAACGCGGCATCGCTCGGCTGCTTTGATATTGACAAGAACCGATTTGTCGCGCCCTTGAAGGAGCGGTATCCCTACGAGGTCGAAAGCGGCTACCGCCTGCTTGGCAGCTACCGCGGCGTTCCCGTAGCGATCGGCATTGGAGATAACCAAGCCTCGGTGCTTGGCAGCGGTTGCCGTGTGGGTGACCTACTCGTCAACGTCGGGACGGGCTCGCAGGTGTCAATGCTGTCGAATACGCCCGTGAGCGGAAACGGCATTGAAACGCGCCCTGCCTTTGACGGACAGTATCTGCTCGTCGGTGCGGCGCTTTGCGGCGGTCGCGCCTACGCGATGCTGCACGGCTTTTTCTGCGACGTGGTCGAGATGGCCACGGGCAAGCGTCCCGAAAGTCTGTACGAGGCAATGGGGGCATATCAGAAGAATGCGCCCGACGCCTCGCTCCGTTTTGATAACACCTTCTGCGGCACGCGCCAGAACCCTTCGCGTCGCGGTAGCATCAACGGCATCGGGACGGACAATTTCACGCCTGAGCAGTTTTGTATCGGCATACTTGAGGGCATAGTCGGTGAGCTGGCCGAGCTGTACGGCACGATCGGTCTGCCTGTGCAGGGCTTGGTCGGTGCAGGCAATGCGCTTCGCAAAAATCCGCTGCTGAAGCGCTTGTGCGAAAAGCGCTTCGGTCTTTCGCTCCATCTTCCCGCCTATGGCGAGGAGGCGGCCGTCGGTGCGGCGCTGTATGCACTCATCAGCGCAAAGCAGATTCCCGACGCGCGTGCGGCGGCCACGCTCATCCGCGGTGAGCGGTGAGCACAACCTCTATATCATACCATAGAAAAAGGGGAAAGTCAAGTCATTTGGCGTTTTCGGTAAAAAAGCCTCCGAGAAGAGTGATCTCCTCGGAGGCTCTGTTTATTTGAGCTGAATGAACATACCCCAATTGCACTTGGTGGCAGGGGCGGGAAGCGAGAGATCGTTGTCCTCGATCAGATCGTGGATCGCCATCATCCTTGTCGCAAACAGCTCCATAAAGATGTTGTAACCGATGTGCTCGTGCAGGATCTTGTGGTTGTACCGTCTGAAGATCTCCTCGATCTTGTCGTGCAGATCCTTGAAGATGTGTAAGAGAAATGTATAAGCAGGCTGTGCTTGGATCATATCGTTCAGCGCCCGCCATTGCTCGAGTGAAAACACAAGAACGTCGGGGATGACCTCGCCCACTTCATTGCCGTGTGCATATTTGCCATCGATCTGTTCCCAGTAGCCCCTTTCCGCTTCGGTGAACGACGAGATCGGGCGGTGGTTGCGAAGACAGTCGCAAAGCAATATCGCCTGCTCATATGAGGGCTCCTTCCATTGATCAAGGAGCGAGGGCTCGTGGGGAACATATGTCCAGAACATATTGTTCTCATTACCACAGCCATTGTGGCTCATACTGGTGGCTTCGGGGTGCTCAACTGCTTCATATCCAACGAATCCCCACGTCTCACCGTTGGCGCGCTGGGGCGGCGCATATGCACTTGCGTTGGTGATCGTGTCCTTGATCGCACAGTCGATGATGTGCGGCACCAGCCACCAGCGGATGGCGGCGTCCTCGATGTGGTCGCCCGTGATACCGAGCGCGCGGACGTCGGGGAGGATGTCCGTGATGATCGTCTTGATGTGTGCGCTCCGCTCCTTGGCGCTCTGCCTCAGCGTGTGGTAG
>JAGBTR010000173.1 GCA_017631215.1 Clostridia bacterium
GATTGGAAGGCTACCGGTAAGTACGGCTACGAGGCTGATCCTACCACCTACTCGGATGTCAACACCAACCTGATCAACACCGATCCTCTGAGCGCTGCTTACTCGGCAATCGTTGCTCAGCTGAAGGTTTGCCAGGCTGCTGCTAACACCGCTAACAACACCTTCGACGCATTCCAGCTGAACTCCATCTACGGCTCCGCTGAGGATGCTGCTCAGAAGGTCTTCGGTACCGGTACGAGCAAGGTTAAGTATGAGAACGTTACCGACGCTCAGCTCCTGGCTGCTCTGACGGCTTCCATGTGCGAGGCTGGCGGCGTTCAGTACAACCCCTACCTGACCGACGTTACCAAGGTCATGGATATCTCCAAGATCGTCAACGGTAAGACCACCACGGGCATCAACGAGTATGAGCTGTACGAGAAGATGATCTCGAAGGCTTATGACCTGCTGTGGGATAAGTACAAGGTTACTGCTAACAACATCGCAGCTACCATGCTGAAGGACTACATCTCGCTGGTTTACGAGGCTACTCTGAACACCGTTGCTAAGGACGGCCAGATCGGTAGCACTCCTCTGAATCCTAGCGCAATTGCTGACCTTGCAAAGGCTATGACTAATGAGGTCGGTGGCGTTGTTATGGGTGAGAAGACCGAGGCTGGCGATCTGACTGACGGCTTCGTCGCTGCTTACCTGAACGGTACGGCTGACGGCAAGCTCGCAGGCACCTTCTACGAGAAGCTCGGCAAGAACTTCAACGCTACCAAGTTCGTTGATTACTATGCTAACAACGGCAAGGCTGTTAAGATCACGACCGTCGCTGGCGGCAACATGACCTACGGCACCTACCTCGCTAACCCCCTGGCTAGCCTGAAGGCAAACCAGGCTGATATCCAGCAGCGTCTGACTGGTTCGATGCTGAGCGTCAGCCTGAAGATCAACAGCGCAAGCAAGGATGAGATGAAGGCTTCCAACGTTCCTGTTGAGAAGGCATTCGATAGCTTCCTGAAGGAGGGTATCGCAAACCTTGATGAGATCATCGCTCGTTTCACGATCGAGGATTACAAGGCTAAGACCTACAACGACATGATCGTTAAGACCTCCAAGATCGTCGACTACTACGGCAAGAACGATGCTGCTGTTGCTGCTATGCAGCAGTACCTGATGGGTGTCAACGATGCTAAGGCATTCGGCGGTACCATCACCTACACCGCAGCAAACGTTACCACCGTTAAGAACTGGACCTTCGGTAAGAATGGCCTTGAGGACACTCTGACCAACGCTCAGCTGCTGACCAACGTTTCCGCTGTTACTGTCAATCCTTACGCTACCTCGAACGGCGTTGAGACCGTTAAGGTTGCTGAGGCTGCTCAGAAGCAGATCAATGACGCCGCTGCTGCTGCAACTGCTGTCATCGAGAACGTTGCTATCAAGGTTAACTTCCTGAACTACCTTGAGGCTGCTCGTATGGAGTGGCTGAACATCTACCGTCAGTACACCGCTAAGGTTGAGAGCCTGGCTCCTCAGAACTTCGAGCTGAAGCTGAGAATGTCCATGCTGAGCTCCGAGGTGGATGATACCATCACGGTTATCAAGTACTACGCTGAGCAGGATGGCATCGAGCTGAAGAACTACAAGGCTAACTACCTTGAGATCCTCTCTATGATCGGTGCACAGACCAATCCTCACCTGGCTCTGCTTCAGGGCAAGACCATTGATGAGGTTCTGGCTGATACCACCAACGCTCTGGGCGCAAAGACCTTCAAGGATTCTGCCGCAAAGGTTCTGTCCACCTACGAGCTGGTTGTCAACTCCTCTAAGACCGAGTCTTGGGTTGTGACCGTTGCTGGTACGATGAACTCTGCAGGTGTTGTTGAGATCGATCCTCTGACCCACGTTGGTACTGCTGTTGTTGATCTGGATAAGCTCGCTAACGAGAATACCGAGATCAAGACGGTTGCAGGTTCGACCACGACCACCAGAAAGCTGTACAACTAATTCACAGATTCTCTAAAGAATCCGTGATACAAAAGCACCCCGTGAGTCTTCGGACTCACGGGGTGTCTTTTTGTCTCATTTGTGATCGCGCATATAGTCCTCAAGCTCGCTCTTGATGACCGACACCTGCGGACCGTAAACGACCTGCACGCCGTTGCCGCGGCGAATGATGCCCGCCGCCCCCGACTCGCGAAGCTTGGCGTCGTTGACAAGACTCTCGCTTACCACGGTCACGCGAAGGCGGGTGGCACAGCAGTCGAGGTTGGTGATGTTGTCGCGACCGCCAAGCCCCTCAAGAATCAGCCGCGAGACGCGGTGCTTGTCCTCCGAGGCGTTCGTGTTGTTCGAGCTGCCCTTGCGCTTTTGATCGTAATCCGCACGGGTATACAGCTTGGTCTCCTCGCCCGCAGCCTCGCGACCGGGGGTGAGGTAATTGCGCTTGCGGATGAGAAAGCGGAACAGCACGAAATAAATGACGAAATAAGCGATACCCACGGGGATGATGCGCACCCAATGCGTTCTGGCGTTGCCTTGCAGCACGCCGAACAGAAATAGGTCGATCACGCCGCCCGAGAAGGTCATACCGACCGCCACGTCCAAGAGGTGCATCAGCATATACGCAAGTCCCGCAAAGATGGAGTGGATGACGTACAGAAGCGGCGCGACGAACAAAAAGGTGAACTCGATGGGCTCGGTGATACCCGTCAGCACCGAGGTCAGTGCGGCGGATAGCAAGAGGCCGCCCGCCGTTTTGCGCTTGCTTTTGTCGGCGCACGAGTAGATGGCGAGTGCCGCACCGGGCAGACCGAAGATCATCAGCGGGAATTTACCGCTCATAAAGCGGCACGCCTCGACCGAAAATCGCGCGACGTTGGGAGAGGCCAGCTCGGCGAAAAAGATGTTTTGCGCGCCGTAGACCATTGCCCCGTCGATCAGCGCCGAGCCGCCCACGCCCGTCTGCCAGAAGGGTAGATAGAAGACGTGATGCAGACCGAACGGAATGAGGATACGCTCGGTAAAGCCGTAGATGAAGGTGCCAGCGTAGCCCGATTTGAGCACGAGGTCACCCAGTGCATAAATGCCCGTCTGGATATAGGGCCAGACGAAAAACATCAGCACGCCGACGAGCAGGTACGCTGTGGTCGAGATGATGGGCACAAAGCGCGTGCCGCCGAAGAAGGAGATGACGCTGGGGAGTCGGATCTTATAAAAACGGTTGTTCAGCCAGGCAACGCCAAGACCGACGATGATGCCGCCGAACACGCCCATCTGCAACGACTCAATGCCGACGACGTTGGCGATCGTACCCTCCTGCATCACGCCCGCCTCGAGCCGACCCGTCAGCGCAAGCAGCGTGCCGATGGTTTTGTGCATTACGAAGAAGGCAATGGCGGCCGACAGCGTGGCGGTTGCTTTTTCCTGCTCGGCCATACCGAGCGCGACGCCCATTGCGAAGAGGATGGGCAGGTTGTCGAATATGACCGTACCGACCGAGGCGAGTACCGAAAACACGGTGTACAGCACCGTGCCCGGTCCCATCAGCCCGAGCAGATTGTACTCCTCGAGCATTGTCACGTTGGTCAGCGACGCCCCGACGCCGAGCAACAGTCCCGCGATGGGGAGCAGGGCAATGGGCAGCATAAATGCACGCCCGACCCGTTGAAGCACGCCGAATGCGGCCGAGCTTCGTTTTTCTTTTTTCAAGGTTTGATGTGGTTGACTTGTCATCTGATCTCTTTCCTTTCCGCGGTGAAGTGCTTTTATTGTGGCACGCCCGCGATTTTTTATACATCAAGGCGGCACGGATAAGTTTTTTGCCAAAAAAATCAAAAAAGGGATGACAAATGCGAGTTTTTCTGCTATAATAAAAAGGAAGATTTTTGATTGCGGAATCAAACCGCAGAAAGGGATATCATTATGGCAAAAATTGTTACCTTTGGTGAACTGATGCTCCGTCTTGCCCCCGAGGGCTACTACCGCTTCGTGCAGGCTGACACGCTGGGCGCGACGTTCGGCGGTGGTGAGGCTAACGTGGCTGTGTCGCTGGCCAACTACGGTCTGGATGCGGCATTCGTGACCAAGCTGCCCAAGCACGAGATCGGTCAGGCTGCCGTCAACTCGCTCCGCAAGTACGGCGTTGACACCTCGATGATCGTTCGCGGCGGCGACCGTGTCGGCATTTACTACCTCGAGAAGGGCGCCAGCCAGCGTCCCTCCAAGGTCATCTACGACCGCGCAGGCTCGTCCATCTGGACCGCACAGCCCGAGGATTTCGATTGGGATGCTATTTTCGAGGGCGCTGAGTGGTTCCACTTCACGGGTATCACGCCCGCGCTCAACCCCACCGTTGCTGCGATCTGCCTGGACGCTTGTAAGGCTGCCAAGGCAAGAAACATCACCGTTTCCTGCGACCTCAACTACCGCAAGAAGCTGTGGACGCGCGACGAGGCTCGCAAGACGATGACCGAGCTGATGCCTTACGTTGACGTTTGCATCTCCAACGAGGAGGACGCACACGACGTGTTCGGTATTGATGCAGAGAACACCGATATCAACGCGGGCAAGGTCGATCACGAGGGCTACAAGAGCGTGGCAAGACAGCTGATGGAGAAGTTTGGCTTCAAGAAGGTTGCCATCACGCTGCGTTCGTCCATCAGCGCAAACGACAACGACTGGGCAGGTATGCTGTACGACGGCGAGAACTACTGCTTCTCCAAGACTTACCGCATGCACATCGTTGACCGCGTGGGCGGCGGCGATAGCTTCGGCGGCGGTCTGATCTACTCCCAGATCATGGGCTACTCGACGCAGGACTCCATCGAGTTCGCCGTCGCGGCAAGCTGCCTCAAGCATTCCATCGAGGGCGACTATAATATGGTCTCCGTCGATGAGGTCAAGTCCCTCGCAGGCGGTAACGCCAGCGGCCGCGTGCAGAGATAAGAGCGGGGAGGACGACGTGGGGGGACTTCTTGAAAGAAGTACCCCCACACCCCCCAAGAACTTTTTGACAAATAAGAACAAGGCTAAAAGGTGGAGCTTCTGCCTCTGGCTGAAGAAAGGCTCGTCGCACGCGCGGCGGGCTTTTTGCTAACAAAATTGCGAGCGTAGCGGGAAAGTTTGGATCGAGCCTTTTCAAAGGCTCGCGGAGTGCAGAGGCAGAGCCTCTGCTCGCCCTCCGCAGAGGGCGAAACCCTTTTATCCGTCCCAAAGCGCCCGAAAGGGGCGAATTTTCCGCGCCAGCGGAAAAGAGGGGGAAACCACAAGTGGGGTTTCCCCCTTTTTAGGAGGGCGAGGTAACGGACGACGTGGGGGTACTTCTTGAAAGAATCCCCCACACCCCCAAGAACTTTAATGGAATAAAAAAGGCGCTCGCCATTTTGATAACAAAAAAGCCGCCGCTTGTGCGACGTGCTTTTGCTTGGTCAGAGGCAGAAGCTCCACCTCTTAGTCTGCTTTTTTACCAGTAAGTTTTTCGGGGGCGTAGGGGCTTCGGAGATCCCCAAAGGGGAAACCCCAC
>JAGBTR010000174.1 GCA_017631215.1 Clostridia bacterium
GCGATGCGCTCGAGCATCTGCGCCCCTTGGCGCTGGGCGGCACGGCGGTCGGCACGGGGCTCAACGCCCCCGCAGGCTTTGACGTCGCCGTTGCGCGCGAGCTGTCTATGCTGTGCGCCACGCCCTTCAAGACGGCCGACAACAAATTCCACGCGCTCACCTCCAAGGGCGAGCTGGTCACCGCCCACGGCGCGATCAAGGCGCTCGCCGCTGACCTTATGAAGATCGCCAACGACATCCGCTGGCTGGCGTCGGGTCCCCGCCTCGGACTTGGCGAGATCACCATTCCCGAGAACGAGCCGGGCTCGTCCATTATGCCGGGCAAGGTCAACCCCACCCAGTGCGAGTCGATCACCATGATCGCGGTGCAGGTGATGGGCAACGACGCGACGATCGGCATCGCCGCCTCGCAGGGCAACTTCGAGCTCAACGTCTTTATGCCCGTGATGGCTTATAATTTCCTGCAATCGGTGCGCCTGCTTGCCGACGGTATGCGCTCGTTCAACGACCGCTGCGTCTCGGGCATCCGCGCCAACCGCGACAAGATGCACGACAATCTGCACCATTCGCTCATGCTCGTCACCGCGCTCAATCCCTACATCGGCTACGAAAACGCCGCCCGCGTCGCCAAAAAGGCGTACGCCGAGGGCATCTCGCTGCGCCGGTCCTGCATCGAGCTGGGCTACCTCACCCCCGAGCGCTTCGACGAGGTTTTCCACCCCGAAGATATGGTGTAAGGGAACGGTGCGGGGCGCCGCCCCACACCCCGCTTGAAACTTTCTTGAAAGAAAGTTTCAAGACTTCAAAGAACTTTTATCGGTATATGGCAGGAGGATAAAGCTTGTGCCTCTGTCTTTTGTTATGACGTCGCCGATCGTTAAAGGAGAATATTATGGACATCCGTCAAGAATCACTGCAAAAGCATTATGAATGGAAGGGCAAGATCGAGGTCGTCTCGCGCGTTCGCGTGGAGGACAGACACGACCTCTCGCTGGCCTACACGCCAGGCGTCGCCGAGCCCTGCCTTGAGATACAGAAGGACGTGAACAAATCCTATGAGCTGACCCGCCGCCAGAATCTGGTCGCCGTCATCACCGACGGCACGGCCGTGCTGGGGCTTGGCGACATCGGACCTGAGGCAGGTATGCCCGTGATGGAGGGCAAGTGTGCGCTGTTTAAGGAGTTTGCCGACGTGGACGCCTTCCCGCTGTGCATCCGCTCCAAGGACGTGGACGAGATCGTCCGCACCGTCTATCTGCTCGCGGGCAGCTTTGGCGGCATCAATCTGGAGGACATCGCCGCACCGCGCTGCTTTGAGATCGAGCAAAAGCTCAAGGAGATGTGCGACATTCCCGTCTTTCACGACGATCAGCACGGCACGGCCATCGTCGTCGCCGCCGCACTGTTGAACGCGCTCAAGGTCGTGGGCAAGGACATCGGCAGCGTTCGCGTCGTCATCAACGGCGCAGGCGCGGCGGGCAGCGCCATCGGCAGACATCTGCTGAATATGGGCGTCGAGCACCTGACGATGGTCGACCGCTTCGGCATTCTCTGCGAGGGCGACCCGTCGCTCTCCGAGGCGCATGCCGCGATGGCCGCCGTCACCAACCGCGAGAAGCAGACGGGCTCACTGGCAGACGCTATGCGCGGAGCGGACGTCTTCATCGGTGTCAGCGCGCCCGGTGTGGTCACGCAGGATATGGTGCGCTCGATGGCGAAGGATGCCATCGTCTTCCCGATGGCCAACCCCACCCCCGAGATCATGCCCGACGAGGCTCTGGCCGCAGGCGCGCGCGTGGTCGGTACGGGACGGTCGGATTTCCCCAACCAGATCAACAACGTGCTCGCCTTCCCCGGCATCTTCCGCGGTGCGCTGGATTGCCGTGCCAGTTGCATCAACGAGGAGATGAAGGTCGCGACCTCCTACGCGCTCGCCTCGCTCATCCCCGACGAGGAGCTCAGCGAACAGAACATCATCGCGCCCGCGCTGGACAAGCGCGTTGCCGCCGTTGTTGCCGAGGCAGTGATCCGCGCGGCACACGAGACGGGCGTGGCAAGGATCTGAGTCAAATCCCCTTTCGACCATCGTCATAGCAAAAAAGCAGGGACAACGCACCGCGCGTCATCCCTGCTCTCTTTTTCGCTTTTAGCTCTGCCCACCCGCGCCCTCGCATTTCTGCTCGGCGATAGCGGCAAGATTCAGATTCAATTTTTCCAGCGTTCGGTAAAAGGAGACCAGCTCCTCCTCGGTCACGCCCGCATCAGCGGCATTCTGCACCGCCATCGCGATCGCAGAAATGCTCTCACCCAGTGTCCATCCCTTCTCGGTCAGTCGGATGCGCGAATTGTAATTTTTGCGCTTCTCGCCGCCTCCCTCGCTCAGCTCGACGTAGCCGCCCTCACGCAGCTCCTCGATCTCGCGCGAGATCAGTGAGCGGTCGACCTTGTTCTTGGCGGCGAGTGCCGCGGCGGTCAAGCCATCGGGATGAGCCATCAGCTCATAGATCCAAAACAGGTGCACGCTCTTGACGCCCCACTGCGGCGAATAGCTTTGCTTGATTTTGGTCACGCTTTTATGAATAC
>JAGBTR010000030.1 GCA_017631215.1 Clostridia bacterium
GCCGCACCACGGGAATCCAAAGGGCAGAGCCCCGCAAAGAGTTTTGCGTTCGCGCTTTTGCGCGATGCTCACGCAAGTGAGCAAGCAAAATCTCTGGGAACTCGGCTTGCCGAGTTCGGATTTCTTGCTTCGTTCTTTGCCACAAGGCAAAGAATGAAGACGTCTCTCCCCGAACGCGCCGCGGAGCGGCAGTGTGAGGGTAAAGGGGAGAAGATGTATATAAATTTAGCCTTGCCCTATCTCACCTACAAGCCCCAATTTACAAAGATCGAGGGGAACCTCTTTTCAGAAGTTCCCCTCAAACTTACAAATTATTTCACTTCAATGATGGACTCATCCCACATATCGGGAGCCTCATAGCCCATCAGGTTGACCATCGTAGCGGCCACGTTGGAAAGACCGAACTGACCCTCATCCGCCTTGACGGCATACGCGTCAGCGCAGACGTTGTTGTAGATGATGCAAGGCACGCGGTTGAGCGTGTGCGAGGTCTTGGGCGTCATATTGCCCTTCTTGTCGAGCTTGGGTGCGCCCGTCTTCTTGTCCACCTCGAACATCTCGTCGGCATTACCGTGGTCTGCCGTGATGAGTGCGACACCGCCCAGCTTGTCAAGGACAGCCAGAATGCGTGCAAGCTGAAGGTCAAGCGCCTCCATCGAGCAACGGGTTGCAAGCAGCGAGCCCGTGTGACCGACCATATCACCGTTGGGGAAGTTGACGCGCAGATACTTGTACTGACCGCTCTCCAGGCAATCGATGAGCGTGTCGGTGATCTCAGCGCACTTCATCCAAGGTCTCTGCTCAAAGGGCACGACGTCGGACGGAATCTCGATATACGTCTCAAGCTCCTCCGAGAACTTGCCCGAACGGTTGCCGTTCCAGAAATAGGTAACGTGACCGTACTTCTGCGTCTCGGAGATGGCAAGCTGGGAAACGCCCGTATTTGCCAGATACTCGGACATCGTATTGGTGATCTCGGGAGGATTGACGAGGAAGCGGTGCGGAATGTGCAGGTCGCCGTCGTACTCGAGCATACCCGCATACAGCACAGCGGGAACTCTCACGCGGTCAAAGGCATCGAATGCCTCGTCGCCGTCGAACGCCTTGGAGATCTCGATCGAGCGGTCGCCGCGGAAGTTGAAGAAGATGACGCTGTCGCCGTCCTCGACCGTACCGACAGCCTTGCCGTCAGCGGCCACGACGAAGGGAGGCAGATCCTGATCCAGGATGCCCGCATTCTCAGCGCGGTAGGTGTTGATGGCCTCCTCAGCCGATGCAAAGGTGCGACCCTCGCCCAGCACGTGCGTCTTCCAGCCGGCCTCGACCATACCCCAGTTAGCCTCGTAGCGGTCCATCGTGATCTTCATACGACCGCCGCCCGATGCGATGAAGATATCGAAGTTATCGTCACGCAGCTCGGACATAAATGCCTCGAAGGGCAGCACGTAATCCAGTGCCGAGGTGGGATCGACGTCACGACCGTCCAGCAGGATGTGGACACGAACCGTCTTCACGCCCTCTGCCTTGGCCTGCGCGAGCATTGCCTTGAGATGGTCGATGTGCGAGTGAACGTTACCGTCCGAGAACAGACCGATGAAATGCAGCGTGCTGTTCTTGTCCTTGACGTTGCCAACGAGCGTCTTCCACGTCTCGGAAGCGTACATCTTGCCCGACTCGATCGAGTTCGACACCAGCTTGGCGCCCTGCGCGAACACCTGACCTGCGCCCAGCGCATTG
Source organism: Clostridia bacterium (assembly GCA_017631215.1). Lineage (GTDB taxonomy): Bacteria > Bacillota > Clostridia > Oscillospirales > CAG-272 > SIG644. The sequence goes on from JAGBTR010000030.1 coordinate 1,738, forward strand.
TGGCCGACCTCCGAGTTACCCATATCGTCATCCGAGGGCAGGCCGACAGCCGTACCGTGTGCCTTGAGCGAGACCATCGGATACGTTGCCATCAGCATATCCAGCGTCGGCGTGTACGCGCCCTTCACGGCGTTTGCCAGCGAATCGGGTGCCAGACCCACGCCATCCATCACGATGGTCACAACGGGGCCCTGAACGCCCGCAAAATTCTTGAGCTTGTTAAGCTTTTTCATAGTTTTTTCCTTTCCTGCCGCCTCGGCGGCCTTGTTCATTTAATCAAATAGAACTAACAAAAAATCCTTACATCGCGCCGCTATCTCGCGCACATCGCGCATCGTCTGTCCCCAATAGGTGCGGACGTCGGCCGATACGCCGTACGCCTCCAGCCCCATCTGCTCGGCAATGTAGAGCGCGCGGTACAGATGATAACGCTGTGTCACGATAATGATGCGCTCGGCGCCGTACAGCTCGGCGGCACGGTCGACGCTCTCATAGGTCGAAAGCCCCAGCCGATCCGTCTCGATCCGCGCGGCATCCACCGAGAACTTGTCACACGCCAGCTTGACCATTGCGCTGACCTCGTCGTATTCGGGACGCTGATTGTCGCCGCTCATCAGCAGCTGACCGTCCGCACCCGCCGCAACGAGCGCGCAGCCCGTCTCGACGCGGTCGTGCAGCATGTCGGTCGGAGAACCGTCCGCCTTGACCCCCGCGCCCAGCACGAGGATATAGTCAACGTCCGTCAAGGTCGCCGCCTCGTCGAGCGATAGGATGCGATCGTCGGTCGAGCCGACCACGGCACCGTTGATCACCGCGATGGCGATCACGCCAAGCAAGCCCAGCGCGCACAGCACCGCCGCCACGGTAAGGATCACTCGACCACATCGCGTTTTGGGTGTCGCGAGTCTTACCATCGAGCCTTATTCTGCGTCCTTGGTGCGGTTGATGATGACCTGCGTTGCGGTGTCGAGATAATCGTTCTGCATCATCTCGATCCAGCCCTTGTCGACCAGAGCGGCGAGCTTGTGGTCAAGCGGGATGCGAGCCAGCACGTCCAGACCGAAGCGCTCTGCCGTCTCCTCGATCTTGCTCTCACCGAAGATGTGGATCTCCTTGCCGCAATCGGGGCACTTGACGTAGCTGTGGTTCTCGACCAGACCCAGCACGGGGATGTTCATCATCTTGGCCATATTGACCGCCTTGGCAACGATCATCGAAAC
>JAGBTR010000031.1 GCA_017631215.1 Clostridia bacterium
AACAGCATTGCGGAAATCCTTGTCGAACTGCGCAGCGATCTCCTTGTCGGGATGCAGCGCGTTGCCGTGTGCGGCCAGCGCACAAACGGTCACGTCGTACTTTTTCAGCAGCGCGATAAACTCATTGTATTTTGCCTCATCAGCAAGCAGCTCCTCGGGGTTGCAGTGCGCCTTACCGGGATAACCGCCCGCACCGATCTCAACCGTGTGAACGCCAAGACCCGTCAGGATCTGCAGCGTCTCCTCCAACGACTTCGCGCCGTACAGATTTGCAAGAACACTCAATTTCATAATGTTTCTTCCTTTCGTAAATGAAATTTTATATTTTTTTATTTGATTTTAATTTCAGCGACCCTGACGCAGTGGTTCTGTCCGTAAGGGTAAGTGGCGCACGCGACCGTCAGCGTCTCACCCTCGTGCGTAAAGTCAAGGGCTTGTCCGTTGTCCATCCATGCGACCGATTCGACCTCGCCCGCAAAGCCGTCAAAGCGCACCACGCCGTCTCCGCCGCTCGCGACGGTCACGTTCTGGTCGCCGCGACTTCCGAGATCGTATTTGAAAAGGTAAAAGGTCTTGCCGTCCTTGATATCGCGCAGAATGAAATCGCGCCTGCCGACCTCGGCAAGATACGGCCGCCCATTGTAAATGGCCTTGCCGTAAATACTCATCCAGTACCCGACACTGCTCATCATGGCGCGTGCCATCAGCGGCACGGTGCCATCCCCAGCAGGGCCGATATTGAGCAGCATATTCGCGCCCACCTTGCGGCAATCGCATACTTCCTCAATGATCTGCCGAACGGGCTTGTAGTCGATGTCGTCCGCATCGCCCCAATGGTTGTTGAGCGTCTCGCACATCTCGCCCGCCACGTATCGGGTCATGCCCGTGCGGTCGATGGGTGTGGGCAGACCGCGCTCGTAGGTCAGCGAATCGATGTATTCGTTGCCCTTCGCACCGCGCGCCGAGAGGCCCGTGTTGTTGACGATCATGGCACTTGGCTGCAAACGACGGATCATCGAATACAGCGCATCCTCCTGCCAGTCGTCGTTCTTACGGCTCCAGTTGCCGTCGAACCAAAGTCCGCCGATCTCGCCGTAATTGGTGCAAAGGATCTCGACGCTACGACGCAGATAGACGAGATAATCGTCAAAGCGTTCATAGAAATCGGGGTTGTACCAATCGAGCGTGGTGTGGTAGAAAAACGGCACGATGTCAGCCCGGCGGCACTCGTCCACGAACTCGCGCACAAGATCGCGCCCGCAAAGGGCGTGCGGCGCGTCGTAGTCGTTGAGCCCGCAGGTATCGTACAGCGAAAAGCCGTCGTGATGGCGCGTGGTCAGGCAGATGTACTTACACCCTGCCGCCTTACCAACCGAGACAATCTCGGCCATGCTGACGGGGTTAAAGGTCTCCTTGAGCGCCATATATTCCTCGGTGGGAACACCGCGCAGCTTTTTGACCCACTCACCCTGTCTGAGCTGTGAATACAGACCGAAATGCACGAACATTCCAAGTCCCAGCTGTTCAAAATCCTTGATATATTGCGGTGCGACAGGCACCGCGCTCAGTTGCTTCATATCCGTACCTCCCTCGCTCACAGAACACGGTAGCCGTACGGCTCGATCTCGTGCTGCTCAAAGGTCTTGACCTCATCCGAGAAATTTCCCACGATGCGCGTGCCGTTCTCGTAGGTTGCCACCTCGATGCCGTCACCGAGAACGTCGTAGCGATCCATATAGACGAACTGCAGATCGCGCAGCGGCTCGTAGTCCATGACACCGCGCTTGATGTAACCGACGCTTGCCTGCATCTCCTCGCAGGTCAGGTCAATATCGCCCATCCAGTTGGCCTGACCACCCGTGCGGAATTTCGAATAGAAGTAAAAGGTCGGTCTTGCGCCGTGCAAAATCGCCATCAAGCGCTCCTTGGGCGACTTGGCCGTCGCGTTGACCGTGGCGCTCGACTGATTGTAGAGCACCGTGCCGTGATACGCGACCTCCCACAGATGCACGAACTCGCTCGTCACGGGCGTCGGGCGGTGACCGAAGCCGTCGCCCATCGTGATGTAAAGACCGTAATCGATATGATCGACAGCATAGTCGTTGCAGCCCTCGCTCGAGATCGAGCCGAACAGCTCACGCTGCTCGTCAAGGCTGCTGGCAAGTTGCCTGATGCCCTCGGCATAACTCAGCGGATGGAGCGGATTGTGACAGGGACGCGGCGGAACGATGGAAATGCAATCGGTAAAGTGCATACCGTTCTCGCCCAGCGCCATCACGCGCGGATAGTCACTCAGCGCGCGAGCGCGCTGACAGGAGGGGCAGACGTAATAGCAATAGCCCCCGCTGAAATGTCCCGAGAGCACGCCGTTGCCCGACTTGTCAAGGATGACGTCGTTCCAGCTGAAGCAATCCGCGATCTCGTAAGCATCCTGCAGATTGGTGTGCGTCGAGATACGGTAGCCCAGAGATGTGACGTGCTCCACCGTGCGGCGCAGCTCGTCCTCGCCGCCCAGCGCCTCCTCTACGGGAAAGAGCTGTGGGAAGCGACCGTCGTGACCGCGCACGTTCCAGCCGACAAGCTGAAGGTCGACGCCCTCAAGACCCTGCCGCTTGCATTCATCGGCGATCTCGCGCACCTGCGCGAAGGTACACGCCACGTGCATGGGCGGCTCAAGCTCAAGCGTCTGATGCTTGATGGGAGAAGGGCTTGGCTTCCAACCCATGCGGATACGCACGAGCGGATGCCGCCATGCGTATTCCACCGCCTCACGGCGGCATTTTTCGGCAAGCGGGCGGATCTCTCCTCTCGCAAGACGAATCTTGCGCTCCATTTTTGCCATATCGTTATAGTCGGCAGCCGCGTCGAGGAATACCAGCTCCAGCTCGATATCCTCGGGCGCCGCGCCCGTCTCGGGATCGACGTATTCGCTCTCCAGATCGAACACGATCTCCATGCGATACACGCCGTCCTTGACCGTGACGACCGTCGTATACTGATAATTTCGCTTGATGCGGACAAGGCAACACACCTCGTCGCGCTTGAAGCCGACAAAGGACATGATCTGTCGCTCCTGGCGATGGGCACAGTCCGCGCGCTGCTCAAATCTAACGAGAATATCTCCCGTTTGCGTAATGGTTCGGGGGAATACGTAAAAGCCCTCGTCGCCCACGCGCGCCTCGGTAAAGTCACCAAGCGCGGTGATGTTGCTTGCGGCCTTGATATCTTCCTTTTTCAGGGTCAGAAGCAAGCCGTGCTCCGTTTTGCTCTGCTTGAAGGTGTAAACGTTGCCCTCGGCATCGCGGGCTTCAAAATTGTACTTTTTCATATGATTTTCTCACTTTCCGTTGATTTTTGCAGATACATCTGCTATAATCAAGTATAAGTTCTCAAATCAAACCTTACAAGCACAAAAATCAACCAAAAAGTTCAAAAAATCAACATTTGGAGAAAAACAATGATATCACTTGACCGATGCAATCCGTATTTGCGCGTCGCCATGATCCAGAACCATCTCACCGAAGGGTGCGAGCCGCGCATTCCGTTCGACCACCGTGTGTTTTTCATCTACGAGGGCCGCGGTGTCATTTGGCTCAACGGCGAGGAACGGCCGCTTGAGCCAAGCTCGCTCATCTTTCTCGGCATACGCGACAGCTACTATTTCAAGGGCAGCTTTCGCGCGGCGGTGCTGAATTTTGACATGACCATGGCGTGCTGCGAGCGTAAGGATGCAATATGCCCCGTTCCTGCGCGGCAATACGACGCATCTTTGGTCTTTGACCAAACCGCCGTCGAGGGGCTCGACGTCCCCGCCGTGTTCATCGCCGACGCCCAAACGAGAGAGTTCGTGGATCAGCTCGTCAGCATCTACATCCGAGGCGAGGCAAACAGCGCCGCGCGCTGCTCTGCCTATCTCAAGCTGCTGCTCTCAGATATTCTGACGCAAAAGCCCGAGATCAAGCATGACCGCGCGCAGCTTGCGCGCCAACTGCTCTGCTATATCAAGGACAACCTCGCAACGCTTGAGGGAAACCGCGCGCTCGGCGAGCACTTCGGCTATCACCCCGTTTACCTTGCCAAGCTGTTCCGCGAGCAGACGGGAAAGACGCTGCACGCCGCCATCACAGAGGAGCGGCTGCGCGTGGCATCACGCCTTCTGACCTATACCAACGATTCCGTGGAGGAGATTGCCCTTCGCGCGGGCTTCCCCTCCAGAAATCATTTTTGTACCGCGTTCAAGCACGCGTTCGGCTGCACGCCGCTCACCTATCGCGGCAAATACCGACTCGGTCTTGAATAATCAATCAAAGTAGTAAGCCTCGCCCGTCTTGGCCGAAGTGTAGATACCCTCAAGAATGCGGGTGACCGTGTAGGCCTGCTCGGGCGTGACACAGGGCGTCTTGTCGTTGACGACCGCGTCGATCCACTGGCGAGCCTCACGAACCTCTGCGGGCTCGTTGCCGTTGCCGTCGTAGAAGGCGACACCGCCGGCCGACAGGTTGGGCTTGAGCACGTACTGGCAACCGTTGCGAACGCCATTGATGCGAACGCCGTCCAGCATGTCGGCGCCTGCCTTGGTACCGCAAACGGTCGTGATTGGCTCACGCGGATCCAGAATGTTGAGTGCCCAGGAGGACTCCAGCATAATGGTCGCACCGTTCTCCATGACGATCATACCGAAGGCACTGTCCTCAACCGTGAACTTCTCGGGATCCCAGTCGCCCCAGGCGTTGCCCGTCTGGGTATCGTTGTTGAGCTTGTGGAAGGTCGAGCCGATGCAGTACTTGGGCTTGTAGTTGTTCATCATCCACAGCGTCAGGTCAAGCGCGTGCGTACCGATATCGATCAGCGGACCGCCGCCCTGCTCGTACTCGTTGAGGAACACGCCCCAGGTGGGAACGGCTCTGCGGCGAAGCGCGGTTGCCTTGGCATAGTAGATCTCGCCGAACGTGCCGTCCTCGGCCTCTTTCTTCATATACATCGAATCGGCTCTCTGACGAGACTGATAGCCGATGGTCAGTTTCTTGCCCGTGCGAGCGGCGGCGTCAACCATCTTCTTGGCCTCTTCGGAGTTGATGGCCATGGGCTTCTCGCACATGACGTGCTTGCCTGCCTCAAGGGCATCCACCGTAATAAAGCTGTGCGAGCGGTTGGGCGTGCAGACGTGAACGACGTCGATGCTCTCGTCCTTGAGCAGCTCCTTGTAATCCTCATAAACGGCCGCGTCGGGCGTACCGTAGGCCTCCTTGGCCTT
>JAGBTR010000175.1 GCA_017631215.1 Clostridia bacterium
AATGGGAAAGGTTAAGACACATAAGGCCTCTGCTAAGAGATTCAAGGTGACGGGTTCCGGTCGCGTTAAGATGACCCACTGCCACCGCCGCCACAAGACCGGTAACAAGAGCGGTAACAAGCTTCGCCACCTGCGCGGCAGCGCTTACGTTCACGAGGCTATGGCGGACAACATCAAGGCTTTGATCTGCAAGTAAGAGAAAGTAGAGGGAAAGAAAAATGGCAAGAGTTAAGGGCGCGATGATGACGCGCAAGAGAAGAAATAAGGTTCTGAAGGCAGCGAAGGGCTACTGGGGTGCAAAATCCAAGCACTTCAAGATGGCAAAGCAGCAGGTGATGAAGAGCGGCAACTATGCATTCGCAGGCCGCAAGATGAAGAAGAGAGACTTCCGTAGCCTCTGGATCACCCGTATCTCTGCTCAGGCAAAGGTCAACGGTATGAACTACTCGACCTTCATGCACGGTCTGAAGAAGGCAGGCATCACGCTTAACCGCAAGATGCTGGCTGAGCTGGCTGTTTCCGATAAGGAGGCATTCGCCGCTATCGCCGCACAGGCTAAGGCTGCTCTGTAAGCCGATGAATAAAAACCCGACAATGCGTCGGGTTTTTGTCATAGATAGGGCATTTGACAAAAGACGGAAAAAGCCCTTTTTTGGGCAAAAAATGCGTCCTTGGCGCGCGTTTTGGTGCGGTTTTGACCGCATATATGCACGTGCGCGTGGGCGCGTACACGTATAAAAGAAGGGAGAGCGCGAGTATGCTCAAGCACGAATATGAAACCATCACCTCGCGTCGGAATGCGTTGCTCGTCGAGACGCACAAGCTGTCCGATCGCAAGCATCGCAATCGAACGGGGCTGTTTCGCTTTGACGGCGTCAAGCTGACCGCGGAAGCACTGTCCCGCGGCGTTGCGTTGACGGCGGTGCTGTTGCGAGAGTCGGATGCGGCGTGCGTGCTGGAGCGCGTTTTCTCTATGTGCGATAAGGAATTCTCAAGCGAAACGCGCGTGTGTTTTGTGGCGGATCCCATCTTTGACAGCCTATCCGAGGAGAGCGCGCCCGAGGGCATCATCTGCGTGGCAAGCATGCAGGGCGACGTTCACCGCGTGTGGACGGACGCGCCCGACAGCACCGAGCGCGTGATGCTGCTCGAATCGGTGCGCGACCCCTCCAATCTCGGCGCGATCATTCGGTCGGCCGCCGCCTTTGGCGTGGACAGGCTCGTTCTGAGTGCCGATTGTGCCGATATCTACAATGCCAAAACGGTACGCGCCTCGATGGGCACGCTGTTTTCTCAGCAGATTGACCGCGTGGACGACCTGACGGTCGCCATTGCCGCCCTGCGTGCCGACGGTCGCCGCGTGTATGCCGCCGCACTGGATGAGAGAGCGGCGCGGCTTGACGAGCTGGATGCAAGGGCAGGGGACTGTGCCGTTATCGGCAACGAGGGGCACGGCCTTTCGGCAGAGACGCTGGCGGCTTGCACAAGCTCGGTCTACATTCCGATGACGGATCGCGCCGAATCGCTTAACGCCGCCGTCGCGGCTGCTGTGCTGATGTGGGAATTTTGCCGCGCTGACCGCGGAGATAGCAAAGGAGATCGCAAATGAACAAGGACCGTCTGTTTTGGATATGGCTGTCGCGCCGTCTGGGACCGGGATGCCGCCACTATATGGCGTTGCTCGAGCGCTTTCATACGCCATACGAGGTGTTTGAGGCGAGCGAGGATTCTTTGGTCGAGGTGTGCCCTGAGCTCACCGCGCGCGATCTTGCGGCGCTGGCCGACAAAAATCTCGACGAGGCGTATGAGATCGTGGGCTATTGCTCGCGCAACGGCATCTCGCTTCTTTGCTACGATGATCCGCGCTATCCCTTGACCTATCGAAGCCTGGTCGATCCACCGTTGCTTCTGTATTATCGCGGCAAGCTGCCTGATTTTCAGACCAAGCTGCACATCGCTGTGGTCGGCACGCGAAAAATGAGTGAATACGGTCGCCGCACGGCGTATAAAATAGCATACGAGCTGGCCGCCGCAGGCACCGTGATCGTCAGCGGTATGGCACTTGGCATCGACTCCGTTGCCGCTTGTGCCGCGCTGGAGGCGGGCGGTACGACCGTCGCCATTCTCGGAAGCGGCATTGACGTGCCGTATCCGACCGAGCACGCGAAATTTCAGGAGATCATTGAGTCTCGCGGTGTCGTAATGACCGAGTTTGCACCCGGTGTGCGCCCGCTGGGACATCATTTCCCGATGCGTAATCGTCTCATCAGCGGCCTGGCGCAGGGAACGCTGATCGTCGACGCAGATGAGGGAAGCGGTGCGCTGATCACGGCCGATCGCGCATTGGCGCAGGGCAGAGCGCTGTACGCAGTTCCTGCCAACATCGGTGACCGCAATGCGTCGGGCACCAACCGCCTCATCCGCGAGGGCGCACACGTTGTGCTGGCGGCTGAGGATATTCTCAACGAATACAAGCTGCTCTATCGCGGAGCCATTCGCTTCGGACAGAGCGCGACGCTCGGACGCAAGTCCGACTATAACGGCGAGGCACTGGCACGTATGGGCGTGTACAGCCGCACCGTTGGCGGCAACAGCCGCATTCCCGCCCAGAGCGGCATCGACACGTCGGACGCACCGAGTGCGCCGACCGCACCGACAAGGGCACCCACCCCCATTCGCAAGGCGAAGGCGCCTGTCAAGGAGGAGCAAGTGGCACCGACCGCCACCGTCACCGCGGATCGCTCGGCCGAGCTGCTGGCCACGATGGGCGAGCGCGAGAAGCGCGTGTTCGAGGCCATCCCGATGGACAATCCGATTGCCATCGACCGCCTTCTTAGCACGGGCTACGGTATGGGTGAGCTGCTTGCCGCGCTGTCGCTTCTTGAAATTAAGGGACTTATACAAACGCTTCCCGGCGGTCTTTACTGCCGCGCGTGAGCGATCTTGACGTTTGCGACCACGCATACGGTCACAATGATATTGGAAAATTATGCGCTCTCCTTCGGGAGAGTGATGCTTGAAAGGATCAATAAATTATGGCAAATCTGGTAATTTTGGAGTCTCCGTACAAGGTGCCGACCGTCAAGGAGCATCTTGGCTCGGGCTATAAGGTCATCGCCTGCAAGGGTCACGTCCGCGACCTGCCCAAGAGCACGCTGGGCGTTGATATCGAGAACGATTTTGAGCCGCACTATATCAACATCCGCGGCCGTGGCGATCTCATTAAGGAGATCCGCAAGGAGGCCAAGGCGGCCAACAAGGTCTTTCTCGCAACCGACCCTGACCGCGAGGGTGAGGCGATCGCGTGGCATTTGTCCGTGGCGCTTGGTATTCCCGTGGAGAAGACGCTTCGCGTCACCTTCAACGAGCTGACCAAGTCGGTCGTCAAGGCGGGCATCAAGGCGCCGCGTCCTGTCAATATGGATCTGGTTGACGCTCAGCAGGCGCGCCGTATTCTCGACCGTATCGTCGGCTACAAGATCAGCCCCCTGCTTTGGAAGAACGTTCGCAGCGGTCTGAGCGCAGGTCGCGTGCAGTCGGTCGTTACGAGATTGCTCGTCGAGCGCGAGGAGGAGATCCGCGCCTTCACGCCGGAGGAGTATTGGACGGTCGAGGCGATGCTGGCGACCGAGGACGGCAAGACGCTGTCTGTCCGCTATCGCGGCGACGAGGAGAAGGACGGCAGTGTCAAGACGGTTCGTCTGACCGATGAGGCGCAGGCGATGGCTGTCGCCAATGCCGCGCATACCACGCCCTTTGTCGTTCGTTCGGTCAAGAGCTCGACGCGCACCAAGATGCCCGCACCGCCCTTTACGACCTCGACGCTTCAGCAGGAGGCGTCCAGACGTCTGGGCTTCCAGTCGCAGCGCACGATGCGCGTCGCGCAGGAGCTGTACGAGGGTATCAACCTCGGCTCGGAGAACGGCGGCGTGCAGGGTCTGATTACCTATATGCGTACCGATTCGCTCCGCATTTCTGCCGAGGCGCAGACGGCGGCACGCGATATGATCGAGCAGAAGTTCGGTCACGACTATATGCCCGAGTCGCCCCGTCAGTATAAGACGCGCGCGACCGCGCAGGACGCGCACGAGGCGATTCGTCCCGCTCGCGTGGAGCTGGAGCCGCAGACCATTCGCAAGGCGCTGTCTGCCGATCAGTACAAGCTCTACAAGCTCATCTGGGAGAGATTTGTCTCGAGCCAGATGCAGGCGGCAACGCTGTCCGTTTTGTGTGTTGATCTCGCTTGCGGCAACCACATCTTCCGCGCCAGCGGCTACACGGTGACGTTCCCCGGCTATATGGCACTTTATGAGGAGACGACCGAGGAGGTCAAGGGTCGCCGCGACGACGATAGCGAGGGTAATGAGAAGGAGAACCTTCTCCCCGCGCTCTCCGAGGGAATGACCCTCAAGACCGCCGAGGTTCTGCCCGAGCAGCACTTCACCGAGCCGCCCGCTCGCTATAACGAGGCAACGCTCGTCAAGCTGATGGAGGAGAAGGGCATCGGTCGCCCCTCGACCTACGCTGCGGTCATTACGACCATTCTTCAGCGCAACTACGTGACCCGTGAGGGCAAGATGCTTG
>JAGBTR010000176.1 GCA_017631215.1 Clostridia bacterium
AGCAGCCCGCGGTGGCCGTTGTCCCGTCGTCCCCCGCTGTTGAGCCCGTAACGGAGCCCGAGACGTTCGAGGAGGTCGAGACGATCGAGAGCGTGGTGGCTGAAACGCCTGCCGCTCCCGCCAACCCCTACGGCTGGCAGTTTGTGGCACCCAAGGCCCCCACTCCCGTTGAGGAGCCCGCCGAGGAGCCCGTTCCTGCGGAGCAGCCAGTATCCACCTTTGAACCCGAGCCCGCTGATCCTGCGGACGATTACGTTGTGCTCGCTGTGGCGGATGAGACCCCCGAGGCACAGCCCGAGACGACGGTCGAGCCCGCCCCTGCCGTTGCCTATGATGAGACTCCCGCTATGGAGGAGACCGATCCGATCGCTGAGCCGCCCCTGGCAGAGCCCGCATCGGAGATGTCGGTGGACGACGTGCTGACCGAGGAGCCCGACCCCGTGGCGTATAGCGCCGAGGACGTGCTGTCGGATTCGGATGAGGACGAGGTGGACGAGCGCACCGATGCCCGTGCGGCGGTTGCTGACGATGAAATGACGGTTGCGGACTACAAGCTGGCGGCACGCTTTTCGCTGTGCGGTAATATCAGCCGCAAGATGAAGACGGTCAAGGTCAGCAGTGACGTTGGTCGCCTGGCGCAGCTGATGCATCCGGGTGAGAGCCTTTCGACCATTGTGGAGAACGCTCTTCTGAGCCGTATTTACGTAGAAAACCGCGACGCGTTTGACGCACTGGCGGAGATGATCGAGAAAAAAGGAGGACATATCAAATGCTGATGTGCTTTTTCTGTAAAAAGGGCGGTGTCGGTAAGACGACCGCAACGGGCGAGTATGCCTGCTATTTGACCACGATGGGCAAGCGCGTGCTTGTCATCAGCATCGACGACCAGAACTCGCTTTTTGAGATGTTCGGCCTTTCCTCCAAGGTGTTTGAGCGAGACGATAACTATCTCGAGCATTTCGTCAACGGCGTCTGCACGACGGACGACGTTCTGATCCCGCTTCGTGAGAATCTCTACGGCGTCAAGACGCTCAATACCGATATGCTGTCCAAGAAGCTGACGCTGGAGCGCTCGTTTGAGCGTAACTTCATCTCGGCGATCGGTCAGCTGCAGGACGGCTTTGATTTCGTCTTCTTCGATCTGCCCCCCTCGTCCAACCGCACCACCGAGGTACTGCTGGAGCGCACCGATCTCTTGATGCTCATCGTCGAGCTCAATAAGCTCGGCATCAACGGCTTCTACAATACGCTGCAGTATTTTGTAGATAACGACCTGCCGCTGGAGCGCATCCGATACATACTGCCCAACGGCTATACCAAAACCAAGGCTGTGCCGGGCGTGGCACTCAAGGAGCTGAAAAAGCTGATCAGCGAGAACGTGCCGCACGCCAAGCTTCTGCCGCTGATGCCTGAAAAGTCCATCTTCCTCTCGCTTCAGCAGAAGGGCGTGACGTTGTTTGACGAGGATGTGTCCTTGCTGACGACCTACGAGAAGACGCAGAAGAAGAGCGTTATGGATACGATGGCGGGTATTTTCGACACCATCGAGATCGAACAGTAATTTATTCAAGCAAGCCAAAGAGGTGCTCTTTGGCTTGTTTTTTGCCTTAAAACTCCACAAATTGTGGATTATATCGCGAAAAAACCACAAAACGTGGCTTGCACTCTCCGAAATCATCTGTTATAATAGAGGTGAAAAATCAACCGAAGGAGGCAAACGATGGACGTAGCGGCGTGCGTGGCAAAAAATATGCGCGACAAGCGGCGTGCACTGGGATATACGCAGCGAGAGCTTGGCGAGCGACTTGGTTATTCGGAAAAGGCGATCAGCAAGTGGGAGAGCGGAGGCGCTCTGCCGCCCAGTGCGGTATTGCCGTCGCTGGCAGACGTGCTTGGCGTGGGGCTGGACGAGTTGTTTTCCCACACGGGTGAGCCGCTGTATTACCTCGGCATCGACGGTGGCGCTACCAAGACGGATTTCGTGCTGACCGACCGCGAAGGGAACGTGGTCCATCGCTATCTTGGTGCCTCGACCAATCCCGCAGATCTTGGCGTGGACGTCGCGTGTGAGCGATTGCGCGAAGGCATTCGCCTTGTGTGCAATGGCGTATCGCCGCGCTGTATCTCCGTGTTTGCGGGAATCTCGGGCGGTCTTACGGGGGATGCCAAGGAGCGCATCCGCGCCTGCCTTGAGGGAATGGGCTTTGCCCGTGTGGATAACGGAAGCGACGCACAGAGCATTGTGGCGGCGGGACTTGGCAAGCGCGACGGCATCAGCGTCATCGTGGGAACGGGCTCGGTTGCCTTCGTTCAAAAGGACGGCGAGCTTCACCGCATCGGCGGCTTCGGCTATCTGTTCGACGAGGGCGGCAACGGCTACGCCATCGGGCGCGACGCCATCACCGAGACACTGTGGCGCGAGCAGCTGGGCGAGGATGTCGGCTTGCTGGGTTCGCTGGTCTTGAAGCGGGCGGGTACGCCCACCGCGCTTGAGGCACTCGGACGCTTTTATGAGGGCGGCAAGCGCGAGATCGCAAGCTACGCGCCCTGCGTGATCGCCGCCTATGAGCAGGGCGACGAGACGGCGGCGGGCATCCTCGAGCGCAATATGGCGTGCGTGGCGCGGCTCATACGTCTTGGACGCGAATACCTTGCAAGTGAGAATGTTCCCGTTGTGCTCGTCGGGGGACTGATGAAGCGAGCAGACGTGCTGTTGCCTATGATCGAACGCCGTCTGGGCGGTGAGGGTAACCCGCATATTTCGGTCTACGACCGCCCCGCTGTGCGCGGCGCACTACTCTTGGCGGGTATGCCCGAGCAGGGAATGAAGGAGGATAACGTTGGATGCTGAAAACGGAAATGAGAAACGAGCGGAGCAGGCATATCTCCGAGATGTCGACCGCGGATATGGTCGCTCTGATGCAAGCGGAAAACCTCAATGCAGTACAAGCGATCGACCGCGAGCGGCCTGCCATTGAGCAAGCCGTCGACGCCATCAGCGCGCGTATGCAAAAGGGCGGACGGCTGTTCTATATCGGCTGTGGTACGTCGGGACGGCTCGGCGTGCTGGATGCCTCCGAGTGTCCGCCTACCTTTGGTGTCTCGCCCGAGCTGGTCGTAGGCATCATCGCGGGCGGTGACGGCGCACTTCGCCGTGCCGTCGAGGGCGCGGAGGATGATGACGAGGCAGGACGCAGAGACCTTTCCTCTTACGCTCTGACCGATCGTGACAGCGTGGTTGGCATCTCGGTCGCGGGCGGTGCGGCCTACGTGCGCGGCGCGATGGCGCTGGCACGCGAGACGGGCGCATTGACCGTGTCGCTGACCTGCAATGAGGACACGCCCATCGAGCACCTTGCGGATATCGCCATCCACCCCGATACGGGCGCCGAGATCGTGACGGGCTCGACGCGCCTCAAGGCGGGAAGCGCCCACAAGATGATCCTCAATATGATATCCACGGGCGTGATGATCCGCCTCGGTTACGTCTATGAGAACCTGATGATCAATCTGCGCCCGAGCAATATCAAGCTCCGCGCGCGTATGATCCGCATCGTCTCGGACATCACGGGCGAGACGGCAGAGGTGTCCGAGCGCCTCTTAGAGGAGAATGACTTTACGATCCGTCGCGCGATCGAGGCGTGGAAGGAGGAGAAGTAATATGGCCAACCGAGCACATTTTGACTATGGAAACGTCCACGTCGTGCTGGACGTGATGACGGGCGAGCTGTTTGAGCTGATCAACAAGACAACGGGCGACAATCTGCTCAAGAACGGTATGTTCAAGCAAAAGCAGCCCTTTACGCTCGCGCTCAAGCAGACGGACGGCAGGACGGTGCAGCTGTCCCCGCCGCCCCACAAGCGCGCCTTTGAAGAGAGCGAGCTTCGCCCCACCATTGCGAGCGAGATGACCGAGCGCGGCGTGTGTGTGACGGTCACCTACGATCGCCTTTGGAACGGCGAGGAGGCAGTGCCGTTTGCGCTGTCCTATACTATGACGCTGACCGACAAGGGCGTCGAGTGGCGCCTCCGCTACACCAACACGACCGATGCGGCGGTGACCGAAACGCGTTTTCCCGTGCTCAACGGTATGTGGCTGGGCGAGACGTCCGCTGACGATACGCTCGTCTATCCCCAATGGGCGGGTATGAGATACGTCGACCCGCAGGACTACTTCACCCGCGACCTGACCGTGCTGGACTGGCGCTGGCAGGAGTATGAATACCGCTATGTGACGGACGGCGTGGTCACGCACGACTCGCTCAAGCTGCGCGGGCTTCGCGGTCAGGCGTCGATGTATCCGGGCGACCTCTCGATGTCTTGGATGGATCTTTACGATGCGGACGGCGGCATCTATTTCGGCGTCCACGATCCCGCCTCGGGTGCGTGTCGGCTGGAGGCAGGCGTGGCAGGCAAGACCGACCCCGGCATTTGCCTTGCGGCTTGCTTTGCCGTGCGCGTCGGTGCAGGGGAGCGGTATGAGAGTGCGCCTGTGGTGACGGCGCTGCATACGGGCGATTGGCACGTGGGAGCGGACATCTATCGCGCCTTCCGCCGTCCGACCTTGCCGCCCATGCGCGAGCATCCCGCGTGGATGACGGTATCGGCAGGTCTTCACGCCCATTATGACTTCAAATACCAAAGCTGCGAGATCGTCCATACCTACCGCGACATCCCTCGCCTTGCCCGCGAGGCAAAGGAGATGGGGCTGCACCATATGCTGCTGTCGGGCTGGCACAAGGATGGCTTTGACCGCGGCTTCCCTTGTTATCGCTATGATCCCGACCTTGGCACCGAGCAGGAATTTGCCGAGGGCGTCCGCGCGGCGCTGGATATGGGCGTCCACGTCTCGCTGTATATGAATCTGCGCCTCTTCAACAACGTCTACGATGCGGGCGAGGTCGCCGATATGGCGGTTATGAATGAGGACGGCAGCATCCGCGCCGAGGGCTACGGCAGCCTGCGCTTCAGTTTGATGTGCCCCAATAGCCAAGCGTGGCAGGATCGCATCGCCGCCTCGGTCGCCTACGCCACCGAGAAGTACGGCGTGGACGGCATCTACTTTGACCAGCTCGGCACGGCGATGTGCTTCTGCTTCAACGCCGCCCACAAGCACGGCAAGCGCTTCGACGCGTGGTATGAGGGCTATCAAGTCCTGCTCGACCGCGTCTCGCGCGAATACTACGAAAAGCACGGCAAGCCGCTCTCGCTGATGGGCGAGATGGTGTGCGACCGCTACGGCACGCTCGTCGACCTTCAGCTCAACGAGCTGTTCGTCAAATATCATACGGGCGGATTCCCCGAGATGTACCGCTACACCTTGCCCGAGCACGGCATCGTGGATATGCTGTACCCCGAGAAGAATATGGCGATGCGCCCCGTCCACGTCGGGCAGAGATGCCGCGCGCTGATGGCACGCCATTTCTGCTGTGGCGAGACGTTCTGGATCTACGATCTGGTGGACGATAATACCTTCACGCGCGACAGCGAGAGCGAGAGCATTCTGCGCGAGCTGATCGCGGTGCGTAAGACGTGGCTCGACCGCTTCGGAAACGGCATCTTCCTTGATGAGCAGGATATCACCTACGCCCATTGCGGTGACGAATTCCTCGTCAAGCACTTTGTGGCAGATGACCGCACCCACCTTCTGCCCGTCTTCAACGCACACGCTGCGGACGGGCTGACCGTGACGGTCGATATCCCATTCACGCGCGCCACGGTGCTTCTGCCGAGCGGAGAGGAGCGCGCGCCGACGGTAGAGGGCAATACGCTGACGTTGCCGCCCGTCCACGCTTGTCTGGTTATTCTTTCCTGATAAAATAAAGATAAGGCATACTCCTTTGGGGTATGCCTTGCTTTCTTGGAAACGGAGATTACCCTCTTGCCAAAAGCGGGATTTTGTGATAGAATAAGATCAATACGACGGAAGGGAGTGCTTGACCTTATGCTGGAAGCACGCAATCTGTGCAAGATCTATAAGCCCGCGCGCGGTGTTCCCGTGCGTGCGCTCGACGGCGTTTCTTTGCGCTTGCCCGAGCGAGGGATGGTCTTTTTGCTTGGAAAATCGGGTAGCGGCAAATCGACGCTGCTCAATCTGCTCGGCGGACTTGACCGCTACGACGGCGGTGACGTGCTCATTAAGGGCGTGTCGACCAAAACCTTTTCACAGCAGGATTTCGATACCTATAGAAATACTTACGTCGGATTTGTTTTTCAAGAATATAACGTACTCGAGGAGTTCACCGTGGGGGCGAATATCGCGCTGGCCATTGAGCTGCAAGGCGCGCACGCGACCGACGAGCAGATCGAGGATATCTTGCGCGAGGTCGACCTTCAGGGCTACGGAAACCGACGCCCGAGTGAGCTGTCGGGCGGTCAAAAGCAGCGCGTGGCCATTGCGCGTGCGCTCATCAAAAGCCCCGAGATCATTATGGCCGACGAGCCGACGGGCGCGTTGGATTCTGCCACGGGACGAGCCGTGCTGGATACGCTCAAGCGGCTATCGGCGGATAAGCTGGTGTTGGTCGTCTCGCACGACCGCGAGTTTGCCGAGCGGTATGCCGATCGCATCATCGAGCTGTCCGACGGACGCGTCGTCAGCGACGTCGAATACGTACAGACCGAGCAGACCGATACGAGCGCGTTGCGCTATGAGGGCAATACCGTTGCCATCCCCCCGCGATATCGCCTGACGGAGCAGGATCGACTCGCCATCAACGAGTATCTGGCCTCTCTTGAGGGTGACGCCGAATTGCGCATCGAAACGGCGAGGACGGCGCGACAAATGCGCCCGACCGACGAGAGTGCCATCCCGTGTGAGAACGGATTGCACATTCGCCGCATCAAGTCCAAGCTGCCGCTCAAATGCGCCTTCAAGATCGGTGCGGGCGCGCTGAAGCATAAAAGGATCCGTCTGGTGCTGACCGTGTTGCTGTCCTGCGTTGCCTTCATTTTGTTTGGACTTTCGGATACCTTCAGTGCCTATAATCACATCCGTACCACCTCACGCTCTCTGGTGGATTCGGGCATCACCTATGCCTCGGTCGCACGCGAGGAGCGCGAGGGCGATAGCGATTACTACCGTGGGACTAAGCTGGATGAAGCGGATATCGCTACGCTGCGTGAGCAGACGGGGCGACCCTTCCACGGCGTTCTTTCCTTCTCGTCCTCGCTTCTCAAGGCAGAGGACGGCTCGATCGAGGCGCATTACGACGGCACTGTCGAGGCTCTGCAATCGACGGGCATCGGCGGTAGTGTGTTTGCCTCGCACGTCGCCGGCTTGACCGAAATGACCGAGGCAGGGCTTGCCGAGCTTGACTACCGTCTGCTGGCGGGGCGTATGCCGGACGGCGCACGCGATGAGATCGCCGTCAGTACCTATCTGCTCGAGACGTTTTTGCGCGGCGGCTACCGTGCCTATGGCGAGACGGATTATCAGTCCATTGCCTCGGCCGAGGATATGGTCGGCAAAACGCTTCGTCTGGGCGGCGTGACCTTTACCGTCACGGGCATCTTCGACGTGCCGATGGATCTTTTGCGCTATATGCCGTTGCAAACGACCGATGCCTCGGAGCTGTCTGCGGCCGATACGGTGATGATGTTTGCGCTGTATAGCGAATTTGAATATGCACAAGGCTACAGCTACGCTTCGCTCGGTCTTGTGGGCGAGGGTTATCTTGCGAGCTATCTCGAGCGACAGGGCGCGCGCGGCTACGATATCTACGAGCACGGCTCGGTCACCTTCAGCCGCCCCGACGGAGACAACGTGCACGGAATGTGGCCGAGCACGGTCGTCTCACTTGAGAGATGCACAGATGCAGATATCTATTGGCTGGACGGCGCAAGGGAATCGCTTGCCGAGAACGAGATCATCGTGTCTGCCGATCTGCTCTACGATCTGGCGGACGCGGCGGAGCTGTATATGGATGACGGTGACGACGTCGCCGATCTTGCAGAATATCTGAAGCAGCACGGACTCGACCGTGATTGGCTGTTGACCCAATACTGGTGGGGCGGTGATATGCCCGATCTTACCGAGGACGGGCAGGAAAGCGTCTGCATCGTCGGTCTGATCGACCACACAAGACCGAACGCCGACGGTGAGCTGTTGGTTTCGGATGCGATGTATGAAACGATCCAAGTGCTGCAGGGCGGTATCTATTCCTTTGCCGTTGCGCCTATGCCCGCGACGCAATCGGACATCCGTGCGCTGGTCGCCTATTGCTACGACGAGACGTCCGACGTCCGCTACCCGATGCAAAATGCGGTCACCTTCGAGCTGGATCTGGCCGACAGCCTGCTCGAGGTTCTGTCTGACGTGTTTATGTATATCGGTATCTTCTTTGCAGGATTTGCCGCACTGATGCTGGCAAACTTCATCGGCACCAGTATCGCCTATAAAAAGCAGGAGATCGGCATCTTGCGCGCCATCGGCTCGCGAGGCAACGACGTGTTCCGCATCTTCTTTGCCGAAAGCTTTATCATTGCTTCGGTGAATTTCCTGCTGTCCGCGATCGGAACGGCGCTTGTGACCTCGTCCATCAACCGCGCCTTGCGCGAGTCGATGGGGCTGCTTATCACGGTGCTCCATTTCGGTCTCCGACAGATCCTGCTGTTGCTTGTGATCAGCCTTGCCGTTGCGGCCCTCGCCAGCTTTCTGCCCGTGCGCCGCATCGCGTCCAAGCGTCCCATCGACGCCATCCGCAATCGGTGAATATCTTACATCAAAAAGGGAGGGGTAAGCCCCTCCCTTTGTCATTTAAAAATATAGTCGGTCACGCAGTCGTACCAATGGACGTAGGGCGTCCCGTTGATCGTCAGCTTGTCGTTTTTTGGCAACTGCTCGCTCCACGCCTCTCTTGTAACGGTCGATAGCCTAATATACTAAAAAATCGGTGTACCCATATGTTTGGGTACACCCTTGTGTTCGTATGATTCATCACCGTTCACGCCATCCAGCCGTCCCCGAACAGCGTCGCGAAGACGATGAAGCAGGCAAGGCAGAGCGTCGCCGTCACGATGGGGGCGGCGACTGTCCAAGCGATCCAGCGCTTGCGTGCAGGGGCGTCCTCTTGCTTGCGCGGCATTCCCCATAGGTTGAGGATCAGCCCGATGATGAGAACCGCGCCGAGGCACCGAAATAGCCAATACCAACGGTACAGCGCAAGCTCGCCCACCGCCAAGCCGCCGATCAAGACCGCGTCAGGGTCGAGCAGGGAGCAGTGGATGCCCAGATAGAGCAATATGCAACAAAGACACAGAGCACTATACCCGACGTGCAGGATGCGCGAGATCACCCGTGTGCCTTTGGCGGGGGGGCGCATCTCCTGAGGATCGGAAGTGTCAAAGCTTGACTTCGAGTTCATGGGCGACCTCCTGCAAAAACGCCGCAAAGCGCTCGGCCGTCTCCTCAAGCGGGGCGTTGTTGTCGTAATAGTAGTCGTAAGGATAATTCTCGACCTCGTCGTCCGAGGCGTTGCCGTAGCTCGCCGCCAGCTCCTCCGACTCGCGTCGCACCAGCAGCGTCACGCAATCGCCCTCGATGGCACGAACAAAGGACGCGATCTGCTCTCCCTCGCGGATGTGGGCGAACATGATCTGCTCATCACCCTCGCAAAAGGTGTGGTATTCGTTTGCCAGATACTGCGTGGGCAGGTCGTTGTATTCGGTGAATACGCGTTTGAGATCGGACAGAAACTTGCGGGAACGAAGATCCTTTTCGCCGTTCCAGCCGTGCGTGCGTGCGATCTCCTTGATGGGCGTGATGGACGAGACGTTGCGAACGCGAAAATGTTCGGCGGCAAAGTCGCACAGCGTGTCCTTGCCAACGCCGCCGCGCCCGTTGATCACAATGGTCAGCTTATTGTTGTGTTTCATAATAACCTCTTACAG
>JAGBTR010000032.1 GCA_017631215.1 Clostridia bacterium
CGCGAATATAGGCGCAATGACGCACCTCGGTGCCGTGACCGATGATGCAGGGCGCGCCCAGATAGGCACTCGGAGCGACCGTCGCGTCCTTGGCGACCCAAACGCCCTCGGACACCTGATCGTACTCGTCAGCGGGCAGCGTTGCGCCCAGCTCGAGAATGAAGTCCTTGATCTTCTTGAGGATCTCCCAAGGATAGGTCGCGCCCGCAAGCAGCGGTGCGGCCAGCGTGTGGTCAAGCTCGGGCCACAGTGCGGATACCGTCAACTGTTCCATCGCTGCCTCACTTCCCTGCCTTGGGGGCGAGCCCCTCGGCGATGATGACGTCAATGATGCGGTCGACCATCTGCTCGCAAACGAGCTCGGTCGTCGCCTCGACCATCACGCGGATGACGGGCTCGGTGCCGCTCTCACGCAGCAGAACGCGACCCAACTTGCCAAGTTCGTCGGCCACAGCCTTGACCTCCGCCTGCACGTTGGCGTTGGCGTTGACCGCCGCCTTATTCTCGACGCGGATGTTCTTGAGCACCTGCGGATACATCGTCACGGGAGCCGCCAGCTTGGACAGCGGCAGTTTGGCGCTCATCATGGTCTCCATCAGCTTGATGGCGGTCAGAATGCCATCGCCCGTCGTGGCGTATTTGCTGAGAATGATATGACCCGACTGCTCACCGCCCACGCAGTTACCCGTTTCAAGCATATTCTCGTAGACGTAACGGTCACCGACCTTGGTCTGCACGTAGTCGATACCGACCGCATCGAACGCGCGGTAGAGTCCAAGGTTGGACATCACGGTCGTGACGACGGTGTTATTGGCCAGCTGGCCGTTTTTCTTGAGCTCCGTGCCGAAAATGTAGAGAATGTGGTCACCGGTCACGACGTTGCCCATCTCATCGACCGCAAGACAGCGGTCTGCGTCGCCGTCAAAGGCAAAGCCAACGTCCAGATGGTTCTCCTTGACAAAGGTAACGAGCGACTCAATGTGGGTCGAGCCCGCCCCCTCGTTAATGTTAACGCCGTTGGGCGTGGCGTTGATGGTATAGGTCTTGGCACCGAGCGCATCAAACACGCTCTTGGCAATCATCCAGGAGGCACCGTTGGCGCAATCCAAGCCGACGCGCATTCCCTTATAGGAATGCATCGCGACCGAGATCAGATACGCGATGTAGCGGTTGCGTCCCGCGCTGTAATCAATGATCTGACCGACGTCCTCGCCCGTAGCAAAGGGGATATCCGCCCCCTGAATGCCCAGCGACTCGCGTGCGCCGTCCAGATACTCCTCAATGCGTCCCTGCACCTCGTCGTCCATTTTCTCGCCGTGGCAGTTGACCAGCTTAATACCGTTGTCGTAAAAGGCGTTGTGCGATGCCGAGATCATAACGCCGCAATCAAACGAGTCCATTCGCGTGACGTGAGACACGCTGGGGGTGGTGGTAACGTGAAGCATATACGCATCCGCGCCCGAGGCGGTGACGCCTGCCGCGATGGCGTATTCAAACATATAACTGGAGCGTCGCGTATCCTTGCCGATCACGATTTTTGCGCGCGCGCCGTTCTGCCTTGTGTAATACCAGCCAAGGAAACGACCGATGCGATAAGCGTGATCCGCAGTCAGGACGGTACCGGCCTCGCCGCGAAATCCGTCTGTACCAAAGTATTTGGACATTGTACTACCTCCTTCGCAAGTGGACTCTTCAAAATCGGCATCGTGCCGCGAGCCAAACTCTTGCCGTATAACAGTATAGCACAAAAACATATGACCTGTCAACAAAAATGATACAAAAAAACGGTCGAACGCCACCAAAAAGTTGCGAACGACCGTTCTTTTTACAAGCGATGCGCGCGCTCCACGCGCGGCAGATCATTGACCAGCGCCTGCATTTCGGCGCGCGAATGTGTCTCGGCCGCCCGCGCGATCAGTTGCGCCCTTGCCTCAGCATCCAGCGCGGCAAACGCCGACATCGCCTGCATATTTTGCGCCAATGCCGAAAGCAGCCCCGTCGGCAGTGGCTCATCGCGATCATCATATGCCATAGCTTTTTCTCCTTACGGCGCAAAAAGTGCCCCGCCCACATAGTATGCTCATCGGGGCGGAGCACAATACCGTTACAACGACTTTTGATCGCCGCGTTTTCTCTCAAAAAAGCACCGCAACACGTCAGCGCAGTCTTTTTCACAAAGTCCCTGCTCAACGGTCGGCTTATGATTGAGCGGATAGGCGTTCATACAAAGCACGCTGCCCATCGCGCCCCCTTTGGCATCCTTGGCACCGAACACCACACGTCCCACGCGCGCGTTCACGATCGCACCCGCACACATCGGGCAGGGCTCCAGCGTCACGTAAAGCGTGCAACGGCTGAGCCGCCAGCCGCCCAACGCACGGCAAGCCTGCTCAATGGCAAGCAGCTCGGCGTGTGCCGTCGCCATACGGTCGGTCTCGCGTCGGTTGTGTGCGCGTGCCACGATCTCGCCGTCGCACACGACCACCGCTCCCACGGGCACCTCGCCCAGTGCGGCCGCGCGATGCGCCTCTGCCAGCGCCTCGGTCATATAGTGCTCGTCCATCATCCGATCGGTCATCTTTACCTCCTCACAGCAAAAGCAACAGCATCTGCACAACGCTCAACGCCGCAAAGATGCGCATTGGTGCCGTCAAAAAGCCTCGCACGGGATACCGCGGTGCCGTTTCTTCAGGCGGTGCGGTCTCGCGCTCGGTCCGACGGTGCGTCATCAGGTAGATCAGGCATAAAAGTCCCCCACCGATGGCAATCAATTGGAGTATGCCGTACATCAAGCTTGCCGTTGTCTCTTCGAAGCGCATATACAGAATGCCCTCCACAACGGAAAGCAGATTGTTGAAGAAATGAATGAGCACAGCGATCCAAAGCGATCCGCTCTCCAGCGTTGCCAATGCCAGCACCACCCCGTCCACCGTCGTGTACAGGATCTGCTCAAGGCTACCGTGCATCAACCCAAACAAAACCGCACTGCCAATCACGGCAACGGTCTTGCCATAGGGGCGCAAAGCGTTCAGCGCCAGACCACGGAACAAAAATTCCTCACAAAAGGCGGGGACCATAGCGGTATAGATCATCATCAGAACGCCACGGTAGGGTGGCAGACCAAGCGCCCAGTGAAAGTCACCGCTCCAACTGCCCGTCCAGCCCAACGCGTGCAAGAGCAGCGCATTGGCAACCGCCGCTGTTTGGATCACGGCAACCCTCGCCAAAATGACCATCGGGGTGCGTCGCGGCAGCCGGGCCGCCAGACACATCGAGCAACGCTCGTGCGCGGGGGTGAGTCGGTCGTAGACAAGCACGGGAAGCATAAAGGACACAAGATAGATCGCGCTGTCAACCAGCTCGGTCGTGATATTGCGCGTCGCAGCAGAAAGACCGCTCATCGCCAGCACCTCCGCCAGCAGAGCCGACAACATCCCAAGTCCGACAAACAGCCCCAAAAAGGTCAGCATCGCGATGCCAAGCCGCCTCGTAACCGTACGGTAGCCCGCATCCACGCCGTCGTTCTGTCTCATATGCGTCCTCCTTCCCTTGCGTTCTTGACAATATTATAACCGCCCGAGTCGGGAAAGTCAAGTCCTTTGCGCGCAAAAAAGGAGCCGCCACCGAGGTGACAGCTCCATTTTTGTTGTTGACAAGGAATTACTCCTCGGTCTTCTCCTCGACCTCAGCAGCCTTCTCCTCAACCTTTGCGGCGGGAGCAGCATCGATCAGCTTAATGATGGCCATCTCGGCAGCGTCACCGCGGCGAGGACCCATCTTGAAGATCTGAGTGTAACCGCCATTGCGATCTGCATACGCAGGAGCAAGCTCGTTGAACACCTTCGTGACAACAGCCTCCTTGGTGATGAATGCAAGGGCAGCACGGCGAGAAGCAAGCGTATTCTTCTTGCCAAGTGTAATCATTTTCTCTGCGAGAGAACGAACTTCCTTTGCTCTGGTGAGAGTCGTCTCAACCTGACCGTTCTCGAGCAGCAGAGTGACCAGACCGCGCAGCATTGCCATTCTATGGGCAGTCGGTCTGCCAAGTTTTCTGGTTCCGGGCATTGTAAACCCCTCCTTCTGCTATCCTAATGTTTGACTGTATTCGCTTACTCTTCTTCTCTCTTGAGATCGAGTCCGAGCGAATGCAGCTTCTGAATGACTTCTTCCAGCGATTTCTTACCGAGGTTACGAACCTTGATCATGTCCTCCTCGGTGCGTTTGGTCAGATCTTCGACCGTATCAATGCCCGCACGCTTCAAGCAGTTGAAGCTACGAACGGACATGTCAAGCTCCTCAATGGTCATCTCAAGGACCTTTTCCTTCTTGGTTTCAGCACGTTCAACCATAATCTCTGCCTTCTTTGCCTCATCCGAAAGATCGACAAACAAGTTGAGATGCTCGTTGAGAATCTTGGCGCCAAGCGAAATCGCCTCTCTTGCGGAGATCGTACCGTTGGTCTCAACCTCCAGCGTGAGCTTATCGTAGTCACTGATGGTACCAACACGCGTGGTATCCACCGTATAGCTTACGCTATAGACCGGCGTATAAATAGAATCCGTATAGATCGTTCCGATAGGAGCGCTGGTGGTACCTGCGGCAGAGTTTCTGATCTGCTTGTTTCTCTCCTGCGATACGTAACCGCGGCCGGCATCGAAGGTCAGCTCCATATAGAAGCGATCGTTCTCACCGACAGTGCAGATGTGGTGCGTAGGATTGAGCACCTCCAGATCCGAATCAGCCTTGATGTCGCCTGCCGTAACGTCGCGCTCGCCCGTGACGTCGATAACGACCGTCTTAGGACCTGCGCAGTGCAGCTTGGCAACGATACCCTTCACGTTCAAAACGATCTCAGTCACATCCTCCAGCACACCGGGGATGGTCGAAAACTCATGGAGTACGCCATCGATCTTAATGCTGGTAACAGCAACACCGGGAAGCGAGCTGAGAAGTACACGACGGAGCGAGTTGCCCAGCGTCGTACCGAAGCCTCTCTCAAGAGGCTCCACAATAAACTCACCATGCTTACCGTCATCACTCAGGTTGACTGTTGTGATATTGGGCTTTTCAATCATTCCAAATAACCCTCCTCATTGTAATAATTTGCAAGCAACGAATAAAGATGCGTTTGCGGTATGAGACAGACACACATGCCGAACACCCACGTTCGGACATAAGGCGTCCGCGTGGATATTACTTGGAATACAACTCGACGATGAGCTGCTCGTTGAACTCGAAGTCAACGTCATCTCTTGCGGGCAGCGTAGCTACCTTAACAGACAGACCGTTCTTATCGACGTCCAGCCACTTGGGAGCAGACTTGGTCGACAGCGAATCAGCCAGAGCCTTGATCTTCTCGCTCTTGCGGCTGGACTCCTTGACGGTGATCACGTCGCCGGCCTTAACGATGAGCGAGGGGATGTTTACGTTATTACCGTTCAGCTGAAAGTGACCGTGCAGGACGAGCTGACGAGCCTCCTTACGGGAAGCGCCCATACCCATTCTGTAAACGACGTTGTCCAGACGACGCTCAAGCAGGCAGATCAGGTTCTCACCCGTCATACCCTTTGCGCGGTCTGCCTCCTCGAAATAGTTGACGAACTGTCTCTCGAGGACGCCGTAGTATCTCTTGGTCTTCTCCTTCTCACGCAGCTGCATACCGTACTCTCTGAGCTTCTTGGTGGCAGCACCGTGCTGACCGGGAGCCGTGTTTCTGCGGTCGATAGCGCACTTGCCGGACAGGCAACGGTCGCCCTTCAGAAACAGCTTGGTACCTTCTCTGCGGCACAGCTTGCACGCAGGACCAGTATATCTTGCCATAATC